>CAZWIN010000062.1:551-1403 GCA_964633855.1 uncultured Chitinophagales bacterium | reverse complement strand
CCGGCGACAGGGTGCGAGGCGTAAAGAGCCTCAACACGGGTAGAGTGTATTTCTAAACCGCACCAATATAGGAAGATTGGTTAGGATTGTCAAGAAAAAGTAACGCGTCTCCCCTTTCACTTCATCACAAACGACGCATTCACCGTTACGGTAATGTCCTTGGTTTTTGTTGAGGGATTGAACACACCATAGTCGCTGATTTCCGTAGAGTACGGCTCGGTGATTTGGAAAACTCCGGAGCGCGCGGAGATGAGCGTTTTCGCAGTCATCCCTGCATTCTTTGCAATTTCCTCTGCCCTTCGCTTCGCATCCTGCGTCGCTTCTGCAAGCAGTTCCCGTTTGATATCCGATAAGCGCGAGGAATAATATTCAAGGTTCGCGTACTGCAGAACGACTCCCCTTCCCAGAATCGTCGTGGGGTTCAGCGCAATGCCTTCCAGTTTCGCGACATCGTTGGACACTACAAAAAGAGGTTGCTGAATAGTGTATCCGGAAACGCCGCCAGTTTGGCTATATGTCGGTTGTGCGTTCGCGGGCTGCACATTGATCTGCGTTTCACCTATTCCCCCATCCTTCAATACCTGCTTCACCACTTCAAGATCGCTGGCAATCTGTACATACCCCTTTGCCACGTCAGCAAGATTTACAGAGCGGCTTAAGGTGAGTCGCCACTTTACAATATCTGAATCAAATCGCTTGGTTGCCGCGCCGACAACGCGCACGGTATTCTCCGGAATTCTGCTTTGATAGAAAAACATTCCGAACACTGCAGCGGCGATAATGATGCATATCCCAAGAGTGAGTTGCTCTTTCATTCACTACTCCCATCTGAACATTTTAATTGCAATAACA
>CAZWIN010000062.1:0-541 GCA_964633855.1 uncultured Chitinophagales bacterium | reverse complement strand
CGAACTGACGGTGACCGAGCTCGGCAAGCTGGGGGCCGACATCCAGCAACGAGGCACCATCAATGGCAATGCTACGCATCCCATCGGCAAGATAGGTGAGCGGAAAGAAGCCGGTGATAGTATGGACAAACCCCGGCAGCGCACCCCTTCCAAAAAATATGCCGGAAAGAAACATCATCGGCATAGCAATGATATTTGCAAGCGGAGCGACCTGGTCTTCCGATTTGGAGATACCTGCAAGCGCATATCCGATGGCAAGAAAGACAATCGCCCCGAGCATACCGAGCACGAACATTTGCCAGATGCTGCCAATGAGATGCAGGTCGAAGAAGAGAACGCCAACGGTAACGATGAGGGCAATCTGCAGCATCACAACAACAAGCCGCATTGCCACCTGGGCAATGATGAAGTCACCGGGCTTGATGGGTGTTACCCACAGTCTTCTGAGAATGCCCCGCTTCTTGAGGGAAACAAATCCGAACGCGACTCCGAATATTCCCATCTGCATGATAGACATGGAGAGAACTCCTGGCAGGAGAAA
>CAZWIN010000061.1:0-11310 GCA_964633855.1 uncultured Chitinophagales bacterium | reverse complement strand
GACGGCACGTATCAACTCGGCAACACTCACCGCATATCACTTATGTTTACCCTGGAGGCTGATCAATTCAAGCGGGTCACCGAGCCGTAACTTCTGTTGCGATACATTTCATTCGAGTTGTTCTCTGCACCATTAGCTGGGCTGGAAGCTCCAGCGCGCCCTATACCTCCGAATACCCGCTTCTCGAAGGTTACTCTTCCTCCCCGGGGAACCTTTTTCAGTACAGAATTCCAAGAAACTGTCTTGACGCATCAGCCGGCAGCGAGGCCGCAAACCAGGTCGTGTGGATAGTACGAAGCGATTACAGCGCCGCCGTTACGATTAATGAAGTGATAGTAGACGAACGCTCCCGCGCTTTACTGCAAAACAACGGGATACGATCCATCGCGGCTTTAGTGCAGGCGCTTTATCGGGACGATACATTGTACCGTGTATCGGACGCAGAAGAGTTGCAGATTAACGGCTTGAGGTGTATCGTATTTCAACAGGAGAATAGAGTGAACGGTGACATTCGCAGGATTATTCTCTTTTCCGGCCACGGCCGCCTCTTCGAGGCGAGCGCACTCTCTTCCGGGAAAGGCAACAATGAAGCGTTTGTTGTTCAGCAGCGTTTGTTGGAAACGTTGAAGTGGTAGGCTATTTTGTTGTCAGGGTGAATACGCCATTCCAATCGTCTGCCGGCGGGTCTTTCTCGTAAAGAGCAGAACGATCTATATACAGTTGGGTTGCATAGTCACCGGGGTAACTCTTTTTGAGTTCCACGAATGCTCTGTGCGCCGCACTCCATTCCCGTTGACGGTACAATACCAGCGCGTTTTGGAACCGTGTTATCATATCTTCTTTATCGCCGGCCTCTTTTCCATTTCGCATTGTCATCAATTCATAGATTCTGATCGGTTCCAGCCTGCCAATTACTGTGATCAAATCAAGTTCTCGTCCCAAGATGTGTTCCTTTACGCAGTCGTAAGTGCGCCCACTGACCAGAATGCTGCTTTTATACTGTTTGTTCGCCCCCTCCAGACGGGAAGCAAGGTTGACGCTATCACCGATGACGGTATAGTCGAATTTTCCAGTAGCCCCGAGATTACCGACAACCATTTCACCAGTATTAATGCCGATCCTCACATTAAGCTTTGGTCTGTTTTGTAACTCCCACTCACGCCGCAATCCGGCGATTGCCTCCTGCATTTGAATAGCGGTGGTGCACGCCCGCAAGGCATGGTCCTGTTGCGCAATCGGTGCTCCCCAAAATGCCATGACCAGGTCGCCCTCGTATTTGTCGAGCGTACCATGATTGTGGAAGACAATTTCTGTCATCAAACTGAGATACTCGTTGAGCAGGCCTACGAGCGCCTCGGGTTGCATACCTTCCGACATGGTTGCAAAGCCTTCAACATCGCTGAACAGAACGGTGAGCTCCTTCCGTTCACCACCCAGTTTCAGTTTCTCGGGGTTGCTGATCAGCTCATCCACAACGGAAGGGTTCACATAGGTGCTGAACATGCTTTTGATAAGCATCCTCTGCTTTCTCTCGACAACAAAATGGTATGCAGTGCTCGAAAAATACCCCGCCACCACAGCAATCATAGGGCTGATGGCGCTCATCAAATAGCTCTGTTCCCGGAAAAGCACAAGCGCCACATAACCGACGATGAATATCTCAGAAAGTGCAAACAAGAACCCGTTTAATTCCACAAGAACGTGGTGGCGCGTCCCCGAGCTTTTCAACCTGGAAGTGACAAGAAAAGTCAGCAACGTTAAAGCAATGATGGTCAGTATTTCAATCAATGTTGATTGTTTCCTGACAAACTGGCTGCGCAGAATACTTTCAATAACATTGGCATGAATTTCAACACCGTACATGAGATTATCGCCATCCTGCCTGCCGCGCGCAAAAGAGACAGGGAACAGGTCATGGTCTTCCGGAACAGTAGAGCCGATGAGAACGATCTTTCCCGTGAAGGTACTGTCATACAGCAGCCCGTAGTCCGGGTCACTGAAGGTGTTGATTTCTTCGCCAGATTCCTCTTCTTCGTTGGTGGTGAAAGAATCGTCGTCAATAACATCAACGAACTTCACCCGACGGAACGATTTGTCGGGTCCAAGGAAATTGATCAGCATGGAGGTTGCATCGTACTTGGGTATTGACCGTTCGGCAAAAATAAATTCATCCGAGTGATTCTCCGCAGTTGTGAGTGCCGGGAGCCCGAGGTACTTGCCCAGTATGGCAAAGCTGAACGTGGGAACGCGCAATCCGGTGTTTGTCCCAAAGAACGGGCTGTAGCGCCTGTAGACACCATCGGCATCGTTGCGGATATTTACCAACCCGATGGTGCTATCAACATCAAAGAAGATATTTCCAAAATTCTCCGTGGAAGTTGTGTGCATGAACAGGTCATTGAGAACCTCGGTCTTGCCGGCAAGTACGGCCGCACCAGTTTCACGAATGGCAGCGCGCAAGGAGTCATCGTTTGCCAACGAGTATACATCATTGCCGCCCAGGATGAGATCCAGGCCAACCGCTTTGGCGCCTGCGGCTTTCAAGTTTCTCAATGCACGAGCGTAATAGGAGCGGGGCCACGGCCACTTTTGAGGTAACGATTTGAATGACTCCTCGGAAATTTCCACTATCACTACGTGCGCAGAATCTTTGAACACCGGGCTTGTTCCACGTGACTCAAAGCGGTAGTCGATGGAAGCAAGTTCCAACCGCCGGATGATACCAAGCTTGAGAATGTTTTCCTGGGTAATGATGATAACAAGAAGTGCGGCAGCCAAAGCGAGGCCGACTTTTGTCAAGAGAGTCCGTGAAGAGTAACCTGTTTGGTGGGCTGCAGCCATGGGGAGCCAGCCGGCTACAGTTCGTACCGCAATCGTGCACCCCAGATGACGTCATCTACCCCAACCTCCGGGTGGAAGTAGCTGTAATCAAGAAGGATTGTAACAGACTGGTGAACAACCCATTCGCTACCGAATGAAACAAGCAAGCGCCGGATATCGCCGAATGTCGGGCTTACGGAAGAGAAAATCGTGACGGCATCCTTTACGACCAGGTATCTTCCCGAGAACAGGAGGGTAGAGTAGTCAAAGTTTGCAGGAATTCTATTCAGATTAAGGTTGTAATCTATTCTTGTTTCCAGCGGTATCGGAAATTGCGTTGATATGCCGACACCAAGCGTGCTGTTTTTGATGTCCAATTCGCGAACGGAACGGTCGTCACGGACCGAGCTTGAGTAACCAATGTTCAACGAATGACGAACCCCGAGATGAAAACCGTACGATGACTGGATATACACCCTGTTTGTCCGCTCATCGGTTACTTCGGGGTCATTGAGCAAAAGGTCATTGTCGTTGGCGAAATAGGAATATCCCAATGTGAATGAAGGGAAATCCATTCCCGGATAGTAACTGACAGCGGTGTTAATGTTCGAATATACAGTTGTTGCACGTTTTGTTTTGCTGGTGTTGTCTTCAAGGCGTTCGTAGCCAAGCGTCAGGAGCAGTTGATTGCCTGCCATACGCAGCCGGTCGACAATATTAAATCCACGGATATCCTTTCTCATAAAGGACTGGCCGAACGAGTTGTACTCACTTCCGCGATACAGGTACGTTGCTTTTATGGAGTTATCAAACAATTCCAGCCTCATCCCGACCTCGTAAGCCACGGTAGCAAGCCTTTTCAGTGAGAGGGGCCGGAGATTATCATTGACCGTGATAAAATCATCAAGGATATCGCGTACGCGCCTTATGTCATCAGCATCATTCGTATACACGGAATCGATGTAGGCATCGGTGAAACTCCCGCTGGAAATATCGGAGTTGAACGCGCTGAAAGCGCCCTGCCCGGAGAGCACCAACGCATCATTTAGCAACCGTACCACAACATCGCTTCCGACGACAAGGTTTTCCTGTGGTCGTGTACCATACTTGATTGAAGAGAGGGCATCCTTGGATTTTAACCACGTAAAACCGAGTTGCCACGTTTCTCCAGAGCCGAAACTGGGGCGTATAGCAAATAGTTCTCGTTCATAGGTTCCATAGCTAAATTTTCCCCATGTCTGCTGGTTGAGAGGAGCGTAGGCAGCATCGGGGTCGCGCTGTTGCTCCACGCCGAGGGAATCCAATGGTATCGCTTTCAGCAGTTGCCCTTCGATGCCCCGCACCGTCTTACCCAAGGTCATGTCGATATTGAAGAAGCCAAGCTCAAGTGAGGAATGCAGACCTCGTACGCGCTTGCCGCTTAACACCAGATCGGGGAAGGATGGGAACCCGTCGCCATACCCGGCTCTTAACCAGGAGGATTCCAGGCCAAAGAAATACCTGTTTTGTGGCTGCCTCACTGCGGATTCATCCGATGTAAGAAACAGATTGCCGTGCGCACGCCATCCATCAATGTCTGCGCCGAGAATCACATTGCCCCTGTTGAACCATGACCCCCTTCCGGTGATCCGCTCGAACCTTGATTCGAGTTGTATGGATCCGAGATAACGAATTGCTGGCGGGGCCGTTGAAATACCACCGCCGCTTTCCGACGTACCGAAAGTCATGCTGCGACTACGATACGGTTTTCCGTTGTTGTCATACAAACTGACCGCAAGAGTGTGCTTCCCCGGCTTGAGTAATGCAAAGTTTTCGGGTACGTAAACAATCAGGTCATCGTTGAACAATGCCTGAGCCGAAACATTTGCGCCGTCGAGAAACAGTTGCGTGGCTTTGCGATCAACCAGCGAGTCCGACCGGAGAAGCGATACAGAGATCAACACCTCGTCTCCGGGAATCAATCCACCGGGCTCCGGGCTGAGAAAAATGATTTGGTCGTCCTGATCGCTCTTGTTCCGTACTGCGATCTGAAGCGTTTTTTGTGGTGGTTGGGAGTATGGGTTCCCCCCTTCACTGAGAGGATATGCTTCAAGGGTTCCCAGCCGGCTTTCAAGCACAAGGTAGTACTCGACGAAAGGGGCAAGAACATCGCTGGCGGGAATAACAGCGCTGGCCCTGTTACCGCGGAGATCCATTTCCAACCGGGTATATTCACTTCGACCAAAGGAACGATATTGAAGGTTCACCCGTTCGACGTTTTCACCATGCAACAATTCGACGGCAATGAGGAGGGAAGCGTTCGGGTCACTCTCCGTTGGTGCTTCTACGAGAACATCTGGCGAAACTTGCGCAGCGGAATGAGTAAGTAAAACAAAAAACAGTGCACACAGGCCGATGGCCCGGAGATATACTGACGCGCGGATGGCACTATAGGGGAGTGTCATAGTGTAGTGGTATCAAGTAATGCGCATAAACAAAAAGGCCCGACGGAATATTTCCCCCGGGCCGTGTATGTCAATGCAGTTCCTCGTTCTTTCGAGAGCCCTTATTTGTATTCGATCTTCAATTGTTTTCTTGTTCCCTGTCCGTCACGAAACTCAAGTTCAAGCGTATTCTCTCGCTCGGATGTACTCGATACCTGTGTTGCCGCTTTTCGCTCTTCAGCAGTGGACGGTCTGGTTTCAATGGAGCCATCCGGATTGGAAATACCGGTAAACCCAGCTAACACATCGACTGATTGAGACGATATCTTGTTGGTAAACCTGACGGCACCTTCAATAACAACAAGCGTATCGGAGAGCGCATCAGCCGCGAACTGCCCGCCGGTTCCGCGAATCGAGGCCACAGAGGTCGGAGAAGTAAACCTGAATTCCTCATCAGCTTTCTGTTTTTGGATATTGAAGCCGACAACTCCCTTTTCAACATTCACCGATTTGGAGAACGATGCATTCTTGCTTTCGCCTGTGACGGTGAGTTCAGAGCGCTCCCGCACACGAACAAGGCTGTTATCCTTGAATTTTACAACAGCGATGGATTTCTCGCCGGTTTTCACCCTGTCACCGGAAGCAAGCGTTTCGCCTCTCTGGGCTTTCTCCCATTCCCGGTTCAGCTCCTTATGCTGCACATCAAGAATCACCTTGCTTACAACGGCCACAGACGCATTCGGAGACAGAGCATGCAACGCCGAGGGCAAAGAAAACAAAAAGCAGATTGTCAAAAAATACCTTGTTGTACTCATGGCCGTTCCCCCTATTCAAGAGTTGCAGATGTCAAAGCATCCGGATTTTCTCGCAACTGCTCAAGAATTTGCAGAACCTCAGACTGAGAGACAGCAGAGCCATTCAAAAGCATGGTTCCGGACGAAAGGTTCTGACTTCGGATCTGGTCAATCAGGCTCTTATATCGTGGCCCGAGAGCGCGTTCCAGTTCATCCAAAAACGTAGCCATGGATCCGGTAGCAACGTGCGTTTCGTTTTTGCCTATTGTGAACTGGCGAAGGGCACTTTTGAATTCCTGAACGTTCCCACCTGCTCCGCTAATTAATCCTTCGACAAACCAGACATACGTTTGCCCCGGCTGAAGCAACCGCGACCCGTTGCCCGGATATTGCAACGATTGATCCTTTGTTGTAGCTGTGAAATACGGAACTCCAGAAGCAATCTCCTCGTCACCGGACTGACCATCCAGTTTTTGAAAGATCGAAATCCGCCACTCCGGTGCATCTCCGCGCCAATGGAAAAGGGGAAACTCGTTCACAAATGTATCCCTGTCAAAAGGGGAGATAAGCTCGACCGTAGACGGGTTGGTGAGCTCCAGTTGAAATTGGTCTCGCGAAACGCCACGACCGTCCGCCGGTGTGACCTCAACAAAGAATTTGTAAACGCCCGCTGGTAGAATGCCGCTTGCTAATGCAACATCCTCAAGCTTCTTCTTGTGGGATTCATTAACAAGATATTCCCTTGAGAGCGACGGGTCCTTTAGGTCAAAGTTGGTAATGATTCTTTGTCCGGCAATCACGAAAGGGCTTGTCGTCAGAACAAGGAAGCCAGCCAAATCTTCTCCGGTAGCGAGATGGACATCAATCTGTATTTTCATGATTACGCTGACCGGGGCGGTGTCATCAGCGTTCAGCGCAACAGTGAATATCCATTTTGGGGTAGTGGAATGAACGAAATCTACATCATTAACAGAGAGAGTGCGTGCAGGTGTGGCAACGGATTGAATCCGGATGGGCACCTGGCTGTAAGCGCGAGATCCCAACACAATCAGGAGTACGCAACAAAGGGGGACGGCAGCCAAGAGTCTGATTTTTCTGGATAACTGATGCATTTGATTTACCCCCATACTTTTCAACATCAGCAAAAATGCGTTATTCACGAAAAAAGTATAATAAAACGAGCACACTATTGCAACCAGACATGAGACACGCATCACAGAATGTGCCGCGGCGCTCATTTTAAGTAAAACCGCTTAAAATTTTATAGAAACATCAAAAATTAATAATATCGTTGTAGACAACAAAGGCCATAAATGCCAACAGAAGGGCAAATCCTACCTTCTGGAGTCCCAGTTTTACCTTTACCGGTATCTCTCTTCGGAAAATGCCTTCATAGATAAGGAAAATGAGGTGCCCGCCATCGAGTGCGGGGAATGGAAGGATATTGAGTAGGGCCAGACTAATGCTCAAAAGAGCCATAAAACCGAGGTAAGTAATCAATCCGAGCTCAGCGGTTTGCGTTGCCATTTGAGCTATTTTAATAGGACCACCGACCGACTGGGCAAAAGCGACCTTTCCTGTAACGAGTTGCTTCATCTGGTTGAAGAACAATCCGGAAGCCCCCACGATATCCTTTACTCCTTCTGGGAATGCCTCCAGTAGAGAGTAGTACTTGGTAGAGAGCGGTCCATTATACCGTGGTCCGAATGCGATTCCTATTCTTCCGTCCTCTGTCGGAATGGTTGTTCCCGTCATGCTTCGCCCGTCTCTTCGCCATTCAACCAACAGAGGCTTACCCGAACTCGCCTTTACAATTTCTCTTAGTGTGAGGTCAAACTTTACCGGAGTGCCATTCAGGGAGAGTATCACATCATTCGGCTTCAACCCAAGTTGATCCGCGGGCTTTCCCGGTTCTACGGTGCTTACAACTATTTCGGTATGAGTGGGGATGATTCCAAACGTGGCATCGGTGGGCTCGGGGATTGATGTCCTTGGAATGAGCAACTGAATATCTGCCCCGTTCCTCTGAACAGTGAAGTGCAAATCGCGGCCAAGGTTTTCGACATACACAAAGCTGAGAATCTGATCCCAGTGGGTAACGGGGGTCCCGTTAATACTCAGGACTTTATCTCCGGCTTGAAGCCCGCCAACTGCAGCCGGGCTTGCTTCGGCGACATAGCCTATCTCGGTTGTTTCACGTATTGTTTTACCCTGGGTATAATTGATGCCCCAGAAAATTACCACAGCAAGCAGCAGGTTCATTATAACGCCGGCCGAGATAACAATCATTCTTTGCCAGATGGGTTTGGAACGATACTCCCAAGACTCCGCGGGTTTCTCGAGATACTCCGTGTCAAAACTCTCATCAATCATGCCGGCTATTTTGACATATCCACCGATAGGAATCCAGGAAACACAATAGTCGGTTTCGCCAATCTGCTTTCCGAATGCGCGGGGTGGGAAGCCAATGGAAAAGCGGTCGACGCGCATGCCGCAAAGTTTGGCTGCAAGGAAATGCCCGAGTTCGTGTACAAACACCAGCACGCCCAGTGTTACAACGAAATAAAAAATTGTCTCCAGAATCTGCATAGCGTCCTTCCCTACAAGATCATTGCTGAATGTTGGCGAACCTGTTGCCGGATATCGTTATCTATACGTACCACATCCTCCAGAGTTGTAATAGGAGCCGAAGTATGTGACAGTAGAGCCTCTTCTATTATCGCGGGAATTGCCGTAAAAGGAAGTTTCCCCTCCAGAAATGATTGGACTGCAACTTCATTGGCAGCATTGAGAACGGCCGGTGCCGTTCCCCCCATTTCCAACGCTTTATATGCAAGTGACAAACACCGGAAATTCTCCGTGTCCGGCAAAGAAAAGGTCAATTGTCGTACAGAGGCAAAATCCATTCTCTCGAACGAAGCAGCCGGGCGATCAGGATACATAAGCGCATACTGAATCGGGAGTTTCATATCCGGTATCCCCATCTGTGCCTTTATTGAGCCATCTACAAATTCCACCATGGAGTGGATAATGGATTGTGTATGAATGACGACCTCAATTTTTTCCGGTGGCACACCGAACAACCAAAACGCCTCAATAACCTCAAGTCCCTTATTCATGAGGGTAGCAGAATCAACCGTGATCTTTTTTCCCATTTTCCAGGTAGGGTGATTAAGGGCCTGGGAAACGGTTACACTCTCAAGTTGCTCCCTGGAAAAACGAAGAAACGGCCCCCCGGACGCCGTCAAAATCAGGCGCGCAATGGCGGACTCTTTTTCCCCGCGCAAGCATTGGAGAATAGCGCTATGCTCACTATCTATAGGCAACAACTGCACAGCGTGTTCGCGGGCTTTACGTGTTACCAGTTCTCCGGCAACAACAAGGGTCTCCTTGTTGGCCAGCGCGATATGCTTTCCAGCTTCAATTGCAGTCAGAGTAGGTTTCAGCCCCGCAAAGCCAACCAGTGCGTTAAGTACAAGGTCAACATCCGTGCGCCCGACCACGGAGAGCAACCCATCCTCTCCAACAAAAACCTCGGTGGTATCGTTCAGCCCACTGCGAACGATCTGTGCATCTGATTCATTCCGCACAACAACGCCGCGCGGCTTGAAACGCCTAATCTGTTCCTTGAGCAGATCAACGTTCCGGTGTGCCGTAAGATAGGTAACCTTGAGCCTGTCCGGGAACCTGGCAATAACCTCAAGGCTGCTGCAACCTATGGATCCGGTGGAGCCGAGAAGGGCGATATTTCTAGGAGCCGTCACAGGGAAAAGAGGGATTTATTCTTGCCAAGATCGTGAAGACTGCATAAGCAGACCAATTTCTCGATCAAGGTACGGAAAGAGGCTTAGTTTAGCAAACAGATAAAGTGTGACCCACGCCGAAGAATACCTCATTCGTCTGGAGCCGCCCCATCCTCGAGTTCAATTCTCTTTGCTTCCGGATTGCCCACGTACAGAACAGCGGGGACGGATCGTAGCTCATTACACACGTCTGTAAGGTTCACCCCGTCATCGAAGTATAGTTTGTAACTATTTTTGTGCCTCTCCACAGATCCGGCCTTGCCAAAGTTCATGCCCGGCCAGCGCCGGATAATAAGCGGACGATGCTTTACGAATACCTTTTGCATCTTTGCAGATGTGATTCTCAAGCCGGTGTTTTGTTTGATTGTTTCACCACGGAAATCCCGGGCCTGTCGGAAGAAATGTCCGCCGTTGATTTGGGTTCCTATCTGGTCAGTTCTTCATTCTGTTTCCGCCCAATCAAGAGGGATGGTAAAAATCCCCGGGTCAGCTTTGAAGTGCAAGCCCTTGAGCATGAGAAGCTTCCCCAAGTCAAAAGGCTGTAAAGCAATCTGGAGCAATCGATGGTCGGGGCGTGAACCGGCAACGGATCTCCATTCTATCGAATCATCAAGCAGTACAACAAATCGTTGCGACAGGTCCCGTATGCAAACTCGTTTGCCATCGCGTGTTGTTCTGATTGTATCGCCCGCGAAGTATTCGGGGTATATCTTGTGAAGGGGGGTTGCCCCGATGCTCTCAAGCCACTCCCGAGTGGTTTCAAATGCTGGAACAATATCGTCGGGCGAATACTCTGTTACTCCCTTCTCCAGTTCAACAGCCGGCATCTTAAACCAGAGAAAGAAATGGTTGACGCGGCGGGCAGGGCGATCGGCGGTTTGCGATGCAGAGGCGGCAACAATGAAGGCAATCAAAACACAACCGAATTGCATTTGACACATATCGTTGCACCTACGGATAGAGGAGCTTTAGTTGTGAGTAACAGAAATAACCTTGAATGGCAAGTGCTGCGTTGAATCCGCCACCATTTTTCTTATATTGGCTCATATTCCAGGATGAACTTTTAGACTGCCGGAACGTACACACATCATGAAACGCGCGCGACTGTTCTTTCCTCTTATTCTTCTTTTCTCTCTGTCCGTTGCCCAAACCCCCGACCAGGCAACAAAACTCCGGCTTGCTCAAAGCTATGAGCAGGGGGGTGACCTTGAAAATGCAGCCAAACTCTATCAACAATTATATTCCACCGATACATCCAACTACGTGTATTTTGAAAGCCTGCGACGGACCTTGCAGCAGCTCAAACGGTATGACGAGTCGGCGGCGCTAATCAAGCAACGCCTTGCGGTCAATCCCGATGATGTAAACCTTCGGGGACTGCTCGGGAGTGTGTATTACAAGGCAGGGAAAGAGAAGGAAGCTCTGGCGGAGTGGGAGCATGCTCTTGCTGTACAACCCCCCAATGCAAAT
>CAZWIN010000060.1:5666-11311 GCA_964633855.1 uncultured Chitinophagales bacterium | reverse complement strand
CGCCTTTCAAAGAAAGGGGATTTCAATATTGATATCCCCCGTTCATCTCTTCTGAACGGTCCCAACCAGCTCATTATCACCGCTATTGACAGCTTGAACACTGCCGCGCGGGAAACTGTGACAGTGAATTACACTTTCAGCAACACATGGCCAAAAACCTATACTGCAAACTGGGGGACCGCGGGCTCGATCGCCGCCGTTGCCCAAGTTGTTGACGGACTCTGGACTATTGAATCCGGCGAGCTCAAGATTGTACAGCCGGGATATGACCGCCTTGTCGCAATCGGAGAGCACACCTGGAATAATTATGAGGTGACCGTTCCGTTCACTGTGTCTGCTATTGACTCATCGGGGTTCCAACCCCCGAGCAACGGCGCATCCATCGGCATGATTCTTCGCTGGCCCGGACATAGCGATAATCCTGTTGCAGGGCAGCAACCTAAGACAGGATTCCTCCCTCTCGGGGCGTTTGGTTCATTCAATTGGGGAAACGCCGGGGAAAAGTTTAACCTGATCGGCAACAATCTTACGCTGCTTGATGAGGATTCCACCGGAAGGACTCTCGCACTCAACACACGATACAACCTGAAAATGCGGGTGGAAACGAATGCCGGCGTTGGTGCATTGTACAGAATGAAGCTTTGGGATAACAACTTCCCTGAACCTGTGGATTGGGATCTTTCCGGACAAGAGGATATGACTGATCCTCAAAACGGAACGTTCCTTCTCGTTGCCCATCATGTTCAGGCTACGTTCGGCACGATCAGTATCGTACAACTTGGAGATACAACCCATTCGCTTATTACTGCAACTGAGGGCAGCGGAAGCATTACAAGAAACCCGAACGGGTTGACATACCCGGCAGGCCAATCAGTGACGCTGACTGCTGTTCCGGCTTCAGGATGGCAATTCGATCATTGGAGTGGTGACATTATTGGGGCAACCAACCCTCAAGCACTGCTCATGAGTGTTGATCGGGTAGTTACTGCGCATTTTGTTCCGGAGACAGTTCCACCGCAGATCACCAATATTCGGTCATCGGCAACAAGCACACACGCGACCATACGGTGGACAACCGATGAAGGGTCGACAAGCGTTGTGCAGTACGGCCAGACTCCAGCATATGAGAACGGAAGTGTAACAGACAACGCTCTTGTTACCCAACACATGGTGGTATTGAACAACTTGACTCCCGGAGCGGCATATCACATCAAAGTCACCTCTGTTGACGGCAACAGTAATTCATCGTCTTCAGGAGACACGACGTTCACACTGTCCATGCCTTCTACGCTTGTTTCGGATGACTTCAACCGGTTCGGGCTGAACCAGGCATTATGGGCTACCATCAACCCTGTAGGTGACGGTGTTGTGGCAACTTCAGGTACGAACTCACCCAATGCGAGCATTAACATCACTGTGCCGGCAGGTGTTGCCCACGACATCTGGTCATCCGGGATACAGGCGCCGCGCATAATGCAGGCAACTAATAACGCCGATTTTGAGGTTGAGACAAAATTCTTCTCCGGAATGAGCCAGCGGTTTCAGTTGCAGGGTATTGTTGTACACCAGGACACCAACGATTTCCTCCGGTTGGAGTTGAACTCCGACGGATCTTCCACGAAGCTACTTGCCGCATCCATTGAGAACGGTGTTGCCAATCTCAGGGCAAATGTCACTATTGCACCGAACAACACTACGCCGGCCTTTTTACGTGTGAAACGGGAAGGCGATGTGTGGACATTGACGTATTCCCTCAACGGTACGGCGTGGCTTCCCGGCACAACCTTCATTCACCCGATGATTGTGAATTCTGTCGGACTGTTCGCAGGAAATCTCGGAGTTCCTGTACCGTCACACACTGCAACGGTGGATTACTTTTTCAATAATGCTTCACCGATCGCTGCTGAGGACAGTGGTATAGCAAGCGATGTTACCCCGCCTGTCATTACCGGCATTCATGTCGCGACAGATACAACGCAGGCAACAGTTACATGGATTACCGATGAGCCTGCCACAAGCCAGGTGGCATACGGCCTCACCAGCGGATATGAATATGGCAGCATAAACGACACAGCATTACTTACGAATCACTCTGTTACGCTGACAGGCCTCACGCCAAATATGCTGCATCACTATCGTATTACCTCAATAGATGCTGTCGGCAATACAAGCACCACATCCGATTCAACATTTATCGCACAAAATCTTGCTTCGATTCTCATTTCGGATGATTTCAACTCGGCAACATTGAACACGGGCCTCTGGAATTTTATCAATCCGAGGAATGATGCAACACTTTCAATGGTCGGAACGGGCACGAACAATGCATGGCTCTCCATTGCTGTTCCGGGCGGAATTTCCCACGACGTGTGGACGAGCGGAGCTTTTGCCCCGCGCATCATGCAGCCTGCAAACAACACCAACTTTGAAGTGGAAGCAAAGTACGAATCAGCGGTGATGCAGCGCTTTCAGTTGCAGGGTATTCTGATTCAGCAGGATGAGAATGACTTTTTGAGGATTGAGTTCAATTCGGACGGTACAGCGACAAAACTTTTCGTTGCCAGCTTGGTGGATTCTGTTCCCACCACACGGACGAATGTTACCGTAGGAGCAAACGGAGCTGTTCCGATGTATCTCCGTGTGTTGCGCGTCGGCAACGCATGGAAGGTTTCCTACTCATCCAATGGCACCACCTGGACAACCGGCGTCATCTTTACACATCCGATGACGGTTACTTCAGTAGGACCATATTTCGGAAACTCCGGAACTTCAGTACCTGCGTTTACCGGCAGCCTTGATTATTTCTTCAACACCGCATCACCGAGGCTCCCCGAGGATGGCGGCACTCCCGTTGCTCCATCCATTATCACTCAACCGGCCAGCATGATTGTGGCTCTCGGGGCACGGGCGACTTTCACAATCTCCGCTACAGGTAATCCGGCGCCAACTTTCCAGTGGCAAAAGAATGGAATTGACATACCGGGCGCAACTGACTCGACATACCAAACGCCCAATACAACACTCGGCGACAGCGGCGCAACGTACCGCTGCCGCGTATCAAATGTTGCTGGCATCCTGCTCAGTAATGCGGCCAATTTACTTGTGCAAACTCCGCCTGCAGTGACCACACCACACTATACTCTTACAGTCGGGCTTGGACAACAGGCCACGTTCATTGTCGAGGCAACGGGTACACAACCATTGTCGTACCAGTGGCTCAAAAACGGAGCGGACATTCCGGGAGCTGCTTCTTCTACCTATTTGACTCCACCCGCAACCGTCGCTGATAGCAATGCAGAATTCCGTTGCCGGGTATCGAATTTTGTAGGAACAGTTCTTGGTCCGATCAACCATCTTATTGTACATACTCCGGCAGGCATCACCACACAACCGGTAGATACCACTGTCGCAACGGGCCAGACTGCGCGGTTCACAGTGGCAGCGGTCGGCACATTGCCTATTACCTATCAATGGCTGAAGAATGATGTTGATATGCCGGGTGCCACCTTCACAACGCTTACAATCCCTTCAGCCGCGAAGAGTGACAGCGGCGCACTCTATAAATGTCGCGTTACAAATCCGGGTGGTGTTATTTTCAGTAATGCAGCACGCCTGAGAGTTCTTGATTCGCCGGCAATACTTGTACAGCCGGCACATGACAGCCTGATTGCGGGAACTGCGGCAAGTTTCACAGTAATTGCCTCCGGGGCAACCCCGCTTTCATACCAGTGGCAAAGAAACGGCGTGAGCATCAACGGCGCAACGAATGCGACGTACAATACGGCCGCAGTAACTCTGGCGGACAGCGGTTCATGGTTCCGGTGCATCGTGTCCAATGCGGTTGGAAGCATCACAAGCAATCCGGCGTATCTGATTGTCATGGTACCTCCGGCCATCACCAGCCATCCGCAAAATAAAATGGTGGCGCCGGGACAAACAGCCTACTTCCAGGTAAGTTTTTCCGGGTCATTCCCGTTCAGGTTCCAATGGCAGAGGAACGGCGTGGATATTCCAGGCGCGACGCTTTTGGGTTACACCACAGCGCCGACAACTGCTGCTGACAGCGGCGCGACATTCCGTTGCAAGGTTGCTAATGCGGTCGGTGAAGTCTGGAGCAACACCGCACTACTGGAAGTCGCACAGCCCGCGACCATCGTTCAACATCCGGCAAATCAAAATGCTGCTATCGGACAGACAGCTACTTTTACGGTTCAGGCCACGGGAACGCCAGCCCTCACCTATCAATGGCAAAGAAACGGAGTGAATATTTCGGGAGCAACGAGTGCTTCATATACCACGCCTCCGGTCGCAAAAACGGATAGCGGCGCTACATATCGTTGCAGAGTTACCAACATTGTGCGCCAGGTAACGAGCAATTCTGCAATTCTGAATGTCGGAACAGCCCCGGCCATAGGCGTACAACCTGTTGCTCAAACGGTCGGTGTTGGCGGCACGGCGACATTCAGCGTCACTGCAACGGGAACAGCACCACTTTCCTATCAATGGAAGAAAAACGGTATTGTAATTGCAGGCGCTACTCTTGCTTCATACACAACGCCCGCCACAGTGGCCGGAGACAACGGCTCTTCATTCCGTTGTGTCGTGACAAATGCGTATGGCATCGCAACAAGCGACTCAGCAAGGTTGACAGTGAACACTGCAACCCGTGTTGTCACCAACCTCCAGGCATTGTACACCTTCGATGAAGGAAGCGGCACAACCGTACGGGATGTCTCCGGCGTTGGAACTGCACTGAACCTGACAATTGCGTCAGCCGGAGCAGTTACATGGGGTACGGGCAAACTGACGATTAATTCTTCCACGACTATTCTTTCGCCATCGTCCGCCACGAAGATCATTAATGCGGCAACATCAACGAACCAGATCACGATGGAAGCATGGGTGAAACCCGCCAATACCACGCAGACAGGCCCGGCACATATCGTCGGCCTCCCGAGCAGCAGCACAAACCGGAACGCTGTTCTCGGCCAGTCGGGCAACACGTACGAGGGACGGATACGAACTTCTTCCACGGGCAACAGCGGAACGGGGCTGAACAGTCCGGCAAATTCTGCAACGACTGCCCTGAAGCATGTTGTGTACACCCGTGATGCATCAGGAGCGGTGCGCATGTACATTGACGGTACGCTGGTGTCCAGCGGTACTGTTTCCGGCACATTCTCGAACTGGAACACATCAACCCGGCTCGGCATTGCTAACGAGACGGGAGGCGCACGCCCGTGGCTCGGCGAGATTCACCTGGTGGCAATCTACAATCGTGCACTGACCCAGGCTGAGGTCACGCAGAATTTCAGCGCGGGAGCAAACCCTGCAAGTATAGTAGTCGCAAAAGCCGGCAACACACCAACTTCCGAGGATCTCCCGAAGGAGTTCCGGCTGCACCAGAACTATCCGAACCCGTTCAACCCGCAAACAACAATCCGGTTTGAACTCCCCCGCGATGGCAATGTTTCCATAACACTCTTTAATGTGCTTGGACAAGAAGTGCTGACGATTCTTGACGAACCGCGGCTCGCCGGTGTGCATGAAATCCAGCTCGATGGAACAAATCTTGCAAGCGGCGCTTATTTGTACCGGTTACGTGTCGGAGATTTTGTCTCGACAAGAAAGCTCATGCTGTTGAA
>CAZWIN010000060.1:0-5566 GCA_964633855.1 uncultured Chitinophagales bacterium | reverse complement strand
TTCTTGCCCTGGTGTTTTCAATCCAGGCAAACGGGCAATTCCTCACCACACCACAACCTGGGAGTATTTTTAAGGAGTTCAGCCGAACCAATGCCACAAGCGGCGGGTTTGCATATGTCACCGACCCGAACACTCCGAATGTTACAGCGCAGGGAAACCTGCCCAACGATATCCTCACGCTGAATATTTCTGATCTTTCGGGAGCAATCAGTGCCGAGATTATCATTGACCATTGGACGGGCCACACCGGTACTTCCAACAGACGGTTTCGTTTCAACAACAATGCGTGGATTAACATACCGGATCTGAACGCCACGAGCGGAATACCTGCAGGACATTCGGGAGAATGTTACAATGCGCAATACAATCCCACGATTCAGATTCCGTTGAGCCACCTTATTCAGGGCAACAATACATTCGAGGGTACCTCCGGGGGACAAACATGCTGGGATTTCGGTTGGGCTACGTGGGGATGGTACGGGGTTATCGTGCGGGTATACTATGGGCCATCAAAACCCCATTCGACGGGTGTGATTACTTCACCAAGTTCAGGCGGAACATTCGGAGAAGATCCGACAATTACTCTCTCTCCCACTGGCGCTGTAAGCCAGGTGGACTTCCTCGCCTACTACGATGGCTTTGACTCTGACGGAGACGGTGTTTCACAGCAGTATCACCATAACTACCACCGGACGAAAAATGAAACCGCAATGGTCATCAAAGGCCATGCGGGGAGCAGAACCGCAGCACCTTGGTCTATTTCATGGGATACAGATCTTGTCCCTGAGCAGGCACCGGGCAGCATCAAGCTGCTTGCGCGGGTCAAGGATCCAAACGGAGTATGGTATGTGACAAACGAGGTCACCAATCTTACCCTGCAAAGGAACGGGAACTTTGTGAAGATATACCGCGTCACGGATATGCCCGAGCGTTTCTGGGTACGACAAAACAGAACCACGAAGAGTGTTCATTTTAACATCCCTGCCGGCGATGTTATCAACAACATCACGTCGGCAAAATTAATTATTCCCACGTGGAATAGCAATGATATATCCGAGCAGGCGTTATTTAACATGAAGTTGAATAACTACACATTCCCCTTCTTTGGGCAGGATCATTACTATTCGTTCGATGCATTGACGGTCTTGAAAACAAATCTTGTCTCCGGGTCAAATACATTTACTGCTTTTGCCAATACACCGGAACATGGAATTGAAGTGTTATGGCCAGGGCCGGCTCTTGTTGCGCGTTTCAACGGAACACCGGCAAATAACCCGCCGTCCATCACCACCCACCCGGTAAATCAAAGCGTTGGCGTCGGGCAAACGGCCACTTTTAGCGTCGCAGCGACCGGAACTCCTACACTTTCATATCAATGGCAAAAGAACAACGCCAACATCGGTGGGGCCACAAGCGCATCGTATACTACCCCGCCGACAGTCATCGAGGACAACAACTCCACGTTCCGCTGTGTGGTAACCAATGCGTATGGTAATGCGACCAGTAATCCAGCGACACTCACAGTCGGCAATTTCCCTCCTACGGTCATCACTGACCCGGTTAGCCAGAGTGTGGTTGTTGGAGGAACGGCAACGTTTATTGTTGCGGCAACAGGAACTGCACCCCTCGCATATCAGTGGCAGAAAAACGGAGGTGACATTTCAGGAGCGAATGCTGCAACGTATGTAACCCCTGCAGCAGTACTGGGAGATAATGGGGCGATCTTCCGCTGCATCGTTTCCAACGTCGGAGGGAGTGATACAAGCGGCACAGCAACACTTACGGTAACCCAATCACAGGCAGGCCCGAATGTGATCGTTAATCCGGGGTTTGAGGCGGGCACAACACCATGGGTCTTCTATACTGATGGAGCGGGGAGTTTCACCTCTGCAACCCTTACCAGCACATTCTCGCCTCAAGCAGGAAAAGTTGGGAAAGTTGCAATCACAACTCCGGGAACAAATGTACAGTTGTATCAATCAAATCTCCCATTGGAGGCAAACACGGATTATATCCTGACATTTTCCGCCTATTCGAATACTCAACACGATCTTTCCGTCTCAGTTCTACAGGGGGTCTCGCCATACACTAATTACGGCCTCAATAATGCAGTCTTTAATCTTACTAACACCATGCAAACATTCACCAGGCAATTCCGGACCACAGGCTTTTCCGGAACGGTGAATAATGCACGGATTCGCTTCTGGTTCGCTCCGTATGATGCCGCGGGAGATCAATACTTCCTGGACGATGTCGTGTTGCAGAAAGTTGGCGGTGCAGTTCCGCCAACCATTACCCAACAGCCCGCAAACCAGACCACAACTGCAGGACTGACTGCAACATTCACTGTCAACGCAACAAGCCCGACAGCGATTTCCTATCAATGGCAAAGAAACGGAGTTGACATTCCCGGCGCAACAAATTCATCGTACACCACACCGGCAACATTGCTTTCTGATAATGGGGCCCTATTCCGGTGCGCCGTGTCCAACAATGGTGGAAGTGTATTTAGCAACACGGCAACTCTGACAGTGCTTAGTCCACCTCCTCCGGGCGGCAATTGGTGGAATACATTGTGGACGTACCGCGTACGAGTTGAAGCCGCAAACAGTGCATTCCAACGGACGGATAAACCTTCAAACACCAAAATAAATTTTACAACGTTGCTCACTCAACTTGGGAACAGTTCTCCGTTCAACGATCAATCCATAAGGGTAATTGAAGTCTCTGGTGTCACTGAAGCTATCCTTGACACTCTTGTGCCTGCGCAGTTTGATAAAGATGTGAACTACAATGCCAATGCAAATGCCTTTGGAACCCTTGTCATTATGATGGAGGGGACTACTGCGGCAAATAGCACCAGATATTACGACGTGTATTTTGATGTTGCGGGTACAACCTTCACCCCGCCGGTATTTCCCGTACAAGTCAGCTACGTTGATAACGTTGTCTACCAGGGATTCACAAGTTTCCAAATCACCACCTCCAAAGCAACATTCCATTATCACAAGGAAGGCGCCGGATTTGCGAGCATGATAGATATTCAGGGAAAAGACTGGATTACATGGCGGCAGGGAAACGGTTCGGCCGGTGAATATCGCGGCATACCAAACTGCGGCGATGCATTTCATCCGGGATACACAAATTCAAACAGCTTGATTCTGAACTCGGGACCACTCAAGCTGACGATACTCTCCCAAAGTGATGATGATACGTGGGAGGGAATTTGGGAAATCTATCATAATTACGCTCAATGTACAATACGAAGAGTTGGCGCAAACTACTGGTTCCTGTATGAAGGGACACCGGGCGGTGTCCTCAATACGGCAACCGATTTTGTCGTTCGATCCAACGGTACGCGTACAACAGCAGCCACAGGTTGGAACGGAGACCTTGCTTCGCCTGAGTGGGTATATTTTGGCGACGCAGCTCTCAAGCGGACTCTTTTTATGGTTCACCATGAAAATGATACACAGCCGGATATGTATCGTCAAATGGAAAATAACATGACGATTTTCGGATTCGGCCGCGACAATGTTCCCTGCTGCCCGAAATTCCTCTCGGCTGTACCGCAGCACTTCACGATTGGCTTTGCGGAAGACTCAGCGTTTACCCCCACAAGCGTCGCTATCAATAATGCCTACCAGGATGTCCCCACTGCTGTGGGCCTTCCCGAAATCCGCCCTGCAGCCGTTCCTGCCGGAAAACTTGTTGCATCAGCAGCGGACGAAAATCTTCCAACTGCGTACGGGTTGATGCAGAACTTCCCGAATCCTTTCAACCCATCCACAGTCATACGTTATGAATTGCCAGAACCGGCAAATGTCATAATCAAGGTGTATGATGTTCTGGGCCGGGAGATTACGACACTTGTTCAGGGACAGCATACAGCAGGAAGGTTTGAAGTACCCTTCAACGGACAGGATCTTGCCAGCGGTTTGTATCTCTATAGAATGCAAGCTGGTGATTTTGTTCAGGTGCGAAGGCTGATGCTGTTGAAGTAACATGTTCTGTTGATTTTTTTCAGAGCTGTCAAATTCTTTGTGCGGCCAAATCCTGAGAGGGGTTTGGTCGCACTTATTTTATATCACATGAATATTCGTGACTGTGTGACATGAATTAGACTTTTTTCCTGTTAACCATTGTTTTCAGATTTTCATTTAGTATATTGTCGATGTACTTGTTAGGCTTAGATGTACATTGGGTTGCAGCGACCTACTCATACCAAGCATAATGCCTGTTCTGCAACTGATGTATGCATAAGGACCATGAGGCAGAAGGAACCCGCGCAGTAGTTTGTTTCTGTTCGAAAATCCAATTTTGTTGTTCTTTTTGGCGGACTCCCCTTCTTTCATGGGAAACAAGTCAAGCAGGAATAACAACACAACTATACTATCCAGGCTATCCGATCTATTGGTTAACTTTTTCTGCAATAGCTCTCGCCATCAAGGGAAACTGCAAAGGGGTTTTCTTTTGCAGTTTCTCATCAGGCCACACCATCTCATCAATCTAAATATTTTGTTAACTCCATACTTTAATTCAGGAGATCGTCATGAAGCTTATTCCCCCGAGCATCATGTCCCGACTAGTTTTTGGGATTTTCTATGTAACAGCATTTGCGTCAACCGCGTTTACACAATTCCTCACATCGCCACAACCGGGTGATATCTACAAGGAATTTGTCCGCTACAATGCCTCCAGCGGAACAAACCGGAAAGAATTCAGAGTAACGCAACCCACCGCAACAAACGTACGCGCACAAGCCGATCTGCCAAACCTTGTCTTATCCTTTAACGTCACTGACACCGTAGGCATCATCCGGGCAGAACTTCTTATTGACTATTGGCTCGGGCATCCCGGAACTACAACCAAACAATTTCGATTGAACAATAAACCCTGGATTACAATCCCTGAGCTCGGTGCTGGTAACGGCGTTCCCGCTGGAGTGAGCGGCGAGTGCATCATGGGACAACTCAATCCTGTCATCCCCATCCCCATCAGCCATCTGAAACAAGGAGCGAATACACTTGAAGGGACATGTCATCCGCAAACATGCTATGCGTTCGGTTGGGGAATGTGGGGATGGTACGGAGTGATTCTAAGAGTCTATTACGGACCCGGAAAAGCTCATCCAACAGGGTCAATCACTTCTCCCGCTCTGACAACAGCGATTGGAGAGAATCCATCAATTACCGTCAATGCATCAGGAGGAGCAGGAGTTGCAAAAGTTGACCTTCTGGCATACTACGACGGTTATGACCAGGATGGCGATGGTGTTGCACAGCAGTACCATCATTACTATCACAGAACCAACACAGAGACAACACTTCCCATACGCGGACATGTTGGCACAAAGACTGCCGCACCTTACACGTTCACATGGAATACAGACCTTGTCCCCGACCAAAGCGGCATCAAACTCATTGCCCGCATCATGGATAACAATGGCGTCTGGTTTGTCACCAATGAAGTGACAAATCTTACCCTTGCGCGCTCAGGCTCATTTGTGAGAATCTACAGAACCACCGGTATTGGACAGCGTTTTGCTGTGCGGCAGGCTTACCAA
>CAZWIN010000059.1:0-11386 GCA_964633855.1 uncultured Chitinophagales bacterium | reverse complement strand
GGGTGTATGGCACTGGATGTACGATCATCCCAATGCCAGCCCGGCCGAACTGAAGGCTGCCACGCTTACCATAGCAAAAAATATATGGAATCAGTACTACGCTCCGGTCTTCGGAACGAAAGACGTTGTTCTGCTCGGAATCTATTCCCATATGATTGAGCGGTTCCTCTATCTGCCTGATTATCCCATCGGCCACCTGATTGCGCACCAGGTGGAGGAGCAGATGAAAAAATCCGGAGGCATCGGCCCGGAGTTTGAGCGCATCACAAAAATGGGAAGCGTCACACCCGACTTCTGGATGAAGAATGCCACAGGCGCCCCGGTGGGCACAGAGGCAATTATCGTCGCAACAGAACGCGCATTGAAGGTGATGGAAAAGTGACCAATCCATTACTCTATTCCATGTATCCCGCATTACACATCGTGTTGTTCTTTTTCATGCCGGGCGTAGAACTATGACGTCCTGGGTTCTCCGGCTTATTATTGCCAATGTCGTTGTCTATGCGTTGCAGATGCTTCGGCCAATTATCACGGATGTGTTTGCATTCACCCCGGCCGTTTTCCTCGTCCAGCCGTGGACCATTTTCACCTACATGTTTCTTCATGGAGGGGTGACGCACATTCTCTTTAATATGCTGGGGCTTTTTTTCTTCGGGCCGAGGCTTGAACTGGAACTCGGCAGCAAGCATTTCCTCGGGCTTTATTTTGTCAGCGGAATAGTTGGCGCACTGCTGTCATTTGTTACTCCACAAGCCTCCATTATTGGCGCTTCCGGCGCTCTCTACGGTGTGATGCTCGGGTTTGCATACTTCTGGCCGCAGGAGCGAATTTTCATCTATGGCATCATTCCCGTTCCAGCGCGCACGATGGTTGCCGTGATGACGGGCCTCTCGCTGATGGGAGGTTTTGGCGGTGGTGACAATATTGCTCACTTCGCACACCTCGGCGGCTTTTTGGGCGGCTTTCTCTATCTCAAGCTGGCTGCAAAAAATATCCGGAGAATCGCGGCCGAGCCTGTTCCATTTACTCCTCCGGCTCCGAGTCAGGCGGAAGTGGAGCGGTGGAAAAGAATTGACCCCGCGAGGCTTCACGAGGTAAACCGTGCAGAGTTGGACAGAATACTCGACAAGATCAACGCAACAGGAATCGGGAGCCTGACAGCACAGGAAAGGGTTTGGCTTGAGAGGTTCAGCGGGGAATGAAAGCCGTCTTGATTTTTGCAACGCTCGCCTTGTTTTCCCGAGAAGCTTTTGCACTCCAAAAACTCAAGCCATACAAAGTAAAATCGGGCGACGTGAAAACCACCTTCACCAGTCAGGAGATTCTCTCGGCTGCGTATTCTGACTACAGGTTTCCGTCGGGTTTTTATAACGACCCCGCTCATCCCGGCGACGCTGTGTACTACATCAATAGTGTAAGTATAGGCGAACAAGGGGAAAAAGAAAACCGGCAGCTCTGTACGGATGACCCGGTGGATGCTACTTCGTGGGATGAAATGACGAACGCTAATTCATCCGTCAAACGCTTCCTTACCCTGATGGATGAAACCGAACGATATTATGAATTTGTACGAAGGGATACCGGCTCGACCGTCCTCTTCAGAGTTCACAAGTGCAGTTACATTGATGTGGGTGAGTGGGATCTGCAAAAGGATAGCGGCCCGGTGGGGATATTCAACAAGAGAGCTTTCTCCCGGTCTGATGTCCGCACGATGGCGGAATACCTGTGGTATATACACAATGGCGTGAACCGGGGTCTGAAAGTCCTCAGCTCCTTTACGAAAACACGGGCAGGCGGATTTGAACACGTGATGTATGTTCTTCGGAAATCAGTCATTGACAGGATAGAAAGTGTGCAAGGGGGGGCCGCAGTTTCGTCGAGAGAGGTTTCAGATATCGAATTGACGAAACTGGTGTGTCGTGTGGACAAGATATCGCGTAAGGTCACAATGCAATCCACACCAGTGAAGGTATTTCGTACGCTCTCCGATCCACCCGAAGTAACAAATGTTACTGTACACCAACATACTAAGAAAGGGAACTGATCATGCTAGTGATTACCACAAACACCGTTGAAGGAAAGCGCATCACGCGCTACCACGGTATTGTCAGCGGTGAAGCAATACTCGGCGCGAATATCTTCAAGGATTTCTTTGCCGGCATACGCGATATTGTCGGAGGCCGTTCAGCGGCATACGAAGAAGAACTTCGCAAAGCGAAGGATATTGCCATTCAGGAAATGACCATGCAGGCGCAGTCCATGGGTTGCAATGCGATCATCGGTGTTGACCTTGACTATGAAACCATCGGCACAAACGGCAGCATGTTGATGGTCAGCGCCAGCGGTACAGCCGTGGTTCTGGAATAAACAGCGAATGATGTATCATTCATCTCAAGAAGGAAGGAAAAGCGATGAAAGTCTTCACTATGGTATTGGCGTTGCTCGTCGTCGGGGGCACGGCAATGGCTGACACAATATTCCCTTATAAATATCACAAGCAGTTCCTCCCCAATGGGCTTACCGTGATTATGATTCCGATGGAAAGTCCCGGGCTTGTGGCGTACTATTCCGTCGTTCGCACCGGAAGCCGTGATGAAGTTGAGCCGGGGAAATCTGGTTTTGCTCATTTCTTTGAGCACATGATGTTTCGGGGGACAAAAACATATCCCGGCCCTGTGTATGACAGCATTATGACCAGCATTGGTGCGGATGCCAATGCATACACTACCGATGACTATACCGCATATCATCTCAACTTTGCAAAGGATGATCTCGAAAAGGTGATCGAGCTGGAAAGCGACCGCTTCCAAAATCTCTTTTATGAGAAGCCCGCGTTTCAAACCGAGGCCGGGGCTATCTACGGCGAGTACCGCAAAAGCATCACCAGCCCGTATGCTGTGCTGAATGAAAAAATGCAGGACCTTGCTTACGATACCCATACCTACAAGCACACGACTATCGGGTATGAGGCCGATATCAAGGCGATGCCCGAACAGTTTGAGTACAGTAAATCTTTTTTCAACCGCTTCTATCGCCCGGAAAATGTAGTACTTGTTGTAACGGGTGACATTGACCCGAAAGCGACAATGGAACTTGTCACAAAGTACTACGGCGGATGGCAACAGGGATATGTCCAACCGCAGATTGTTGCAGAACCCCCGCAAACAGCGGAGCGTTCGGCTGAAATCTCATATTCCGGGAAGACACTGCCGATTATTGATATTGCATACAAAGGGGACGCACTTGACCCGAACAACAGGGAATTTGCCGCCGCATTGTTGCTTGGTGATCTTGCCTTCGGGTCAAACAGCGACCTGTACAAAAAGCTTGTCATCCAGGAGCAGAAGGTGCAATTTGTTGCATCGAGTACACCAATGAACCGGGATGTACCGTTGTTTGAGGTCTATTCGATGGTGAAGAAAGCGGAGGAAATCAATTACGTGCGGGACGAAGTGTACAAGACTATTCAGGAATTTCAGACAAAGCCGGTCGAGGAAAAAAAGCTCAGCGATTTGAAGCGCCGCAACCGGTACAGTTTTCTGATGGGCCTTGATACCCCGGATAATGTTGCAGGCGGGCTTGCGCGTTTCGTTGCGCTGACAGGCGGAATTGAAGTGGTGGACAAACTGTATGAGCAGCTGATGAATGTTACATCACAGGATATTATGAATGCTGCAACGAAGTACTTTACGCCGGAGCGGCGGACGGTCGTTGTTGTGAAAGGAGCCCAATAATCATGAAAGCCATTACAGGTCTTGTTCTTATGTGTCTGATGATCTCTGTTTCCTTGCCCGTGCTGGGGGACGAAAAAGTGCCGAAGGATAATCTCATTCTTCTTCCTGTCCAAAATGACCCTACAGTTTCGTTCCGCATCTGGTTCAAGACGGGATCACAGAACGATCCTCCGGGCAAGGAGGGCTTGGCGGCAATCACCGCGGATATGCTGTCGGATGCATCAACACAGAACAACAGCTACGAGCAGGTGCTTGATAAATTGTTTCCCCTTGCCTCGGGTTATTCCGCCTCCTCGTCGGTGGAGATGACCGTGATTACGGGTCGCACCCACAAGGATAATCTCAACGAATACTATCCGTTGCTTACCGATGCTCTCTTGAAACCCGCCTTTAAACAGGCGGATCTTGACCGCATCAAAAGCCAGGTGTTGAACTACCTTGAAAACCAGCTTCGCTATGCAAGCGACGAAGAGCTGGGCAAGGCAGTTCTGTACAATACGATCTTTGATGGAACGCCGTACGGGCATATTTCCACAGGTACAATCGAAGCAGTCAAGAGCATCACCCTTGATGATGTGAAGAATTTCTACAAGCAGCATTTTACCCGTGAGAACGTTGCCATCGGCGTGGGTGGCGGTTTTGATGCGGCTCTTGTTGACCGGTTGAAAAAGGACCTCACGCAATTGCCTTCTGCGGCTGTAAAACATGTTGCAAAGCCGGAGCCCAAACGGACGCGGGGGAAGCATGTAACAATCATTGAGAAGGATGCGCAATCCACGGCGATCAGTATGGGGTTCCCGATCAGTATCCTGAGAGGCTCCAAAGAATGGTATGCGCTGGCGATAGCCAATTCCTGGCTCGGCGAACACCGTAATTCCAGCAGCCATCTGTATCAGGTCATCAGGGAAGAGCGCGGGCTGAACTACGGTGATTATTCCTACATTGAAAACTTCCCCAATGGCGGCGGTTTGCAGATGCCTCCGCAGAATGTTTGTCGCCGCCAGCAGATTTTTGAAATCTGGATTCGTCCTGTCCCCAACGAAACACGCCATTTTGCGCTGCGTGCGGCATTACGCGAGTTCAAGAAACTCGTGGACAACGGCATGACGGAAAGTGAGTTTCAACTGACAAAAGGTTTTCTTTACAAGTATGTTCTTCACTATGCACCGACAACATCCGAGCGCCTGGGATATGCCATTGATGATGTGTTCTACGGCATCAAGGGAAGCCATCTGGAGACATTCAGAAAGATGATGAAAGAGGTGACACTAAAGGATGTGAATGCGGCGATAAGGAAGTATTGGCAATACGGAGATATGGAGATTGCGATTATTACAAAGGATGCGCAGGGCTTGAAAGACGCGCTGGTTCAGGAAGCGCCGAGTCCGATCACCTACAGCTCACCGAAGCCGGATCAGATTTTGGAAGAGGACAAGGAAATAGCGGTGTTTCCTCTGAAGATCAAGGCGGAGAACGTGAAAATTGTCAAAGTGGAGGAACTCTTTAAGAAGTAGCAGCCAGCACCGGGTAGGTTGTGACGAAGCCTTCTGCCACAATGTGATACGGCAGAAGGCTTTGTATTTTCACGCGGAAGTTCTCCTCAAACTCTTACTGCAGTTCCACGTTCGTTCTTTTCGCGGAAAGAGCGGACAACAAAAGTCACCCCCATGCATACAAGCGCACCGAGTGCCGCCAGTCCCATATCCTTTTGCGCGTCCCATTCATCCCCCTGGGTTCCCAGATACGCTGCTCCAAGTTCAGGATTTGTCATTGCTGCGGCTGCCCATTCCACGATCTCGTACAGCCCGCTGAATGCGAGCGTGACATCGAGGGGCAGATAATATGCCCAGAATCCCCGCGTGTGCGCAACCCGGAGAAACACCTCCCGTATCGGATATGCCATGAATACTCCAAAGCTGAAATGCACGACGCGGTCGAAATGGTTCCGGCTGAACTGCATTGCTTCTTGGACCCAGAATCCCAGCGGAACTTCTGCGTACGTATAATGAGCCCCGATGGCATGAAGGGTCATGAAGGCCGTAATCAGAAGGTAGGAAAGGTCCGAAAGAGGGAAGCGCCTGTAGGTAACAACAAGCAGTGGCACAAAAGTGAAAACAAGAACATTTTCCAGCAGCCAGTCATCCGGGTGAAGTGGGCGGATTGCGCAGACAACCCAAACCACAAGGTAAAAGGCAATGAGGCCCTGGAGCAGGCGGTTCTCCTTGAACCTGGGCCGCACATGCATTGTTGATGTTGTGAACATGCGCTTTTCCCGATCAGCGTTGTTGGAGAGTGTCCTGTAGAAATATTTTCAATTCGGCAAATGAATCGAAGATTGTTGTGGTGCATGCAAGCACCCATCCGGGAATCTCATCATGTGGCATGGTGGTAACCATGTGTACAGGCTTGTTGAAGTAGTGTGCGATAGTCAATTCGCCTTTGGTGCCGGCTCCACGCATGGCGGACTCATCCCAATAACAAATAACCGCATCGGATTTGGTTGCAATCTCCGCACAATCAATACCGACAAGCCTGGCAACTATCTCTTTATACTGTTGAATGTTGGTACGCTTTAAGGCACGGATATCCACAGAGGGATAATAACGAGTGAAAAAGAGATCGCTTTCACGGTTCGGGTTAAACACTTCGCATGCAAATGTGTCCTCAAGCCATTCCTGAAGTTCGGAGCGCCAGTCGCGCCCCTCATCGGCGGCATATTCCATCCCTCCTGAAAGATACACGCGCTGTGCATTTCCTGCTTTCATCGGGAAGCGAGGTCCAAAGCAAATACATTCAGGCCGGGAAGAAGAAGAACATACAGCAGCCACATGACAATCCCGATGGTGATGGGAATCGAGAGGTTATCATCGACGGCAATAGAGAGGGATTCCACAACTGTACCAACGAGAGCGCCGGCAAAGCCGATAAAAAATTCCACCGGCACGCCTTCCACCTTCGGTGCGACAAGTACCACAATGATGGCGCTGACGAAGAATGCGAGTGCCCCCGCGCGGCTTTTCCCGAGAAAAGGAGCACGCCCGTATTTTCTGCCGATAAGGGCGGCGAGCGTGTCTGAAACAATCAGAATCGAGAATGCAGTGAGGAAGATGACTTTTGGGAACAACCAGACACAAAGTACCGCGGAAAGAAGAACATAGGTTGCGCCATTGAGGCGTTTCCGGTTTGTATCCCTCTCGTGCGGCCGCAAGAGCCAGCCAAAAAGCCCTGAATAGATCTTCCCGAATGCCGGCATGAGCAGCCTCAGGAGGTCTGAAAAAACGAAAGCCAGCGTCAATGGGATGAGTATCCACAATGCCGCCGGCTTCGTAATAAAAAAATAAACAACAGGTATCGAGAGAGAACAGAGATGAATGGCCTTGCGGGCAAATTCTACAGCGTAGCTTTCCTCGACATTCGGCAGGCCCTTCATTGATCAGCGCCGGTGATCAGGGATGCGGCGTGTTAGGTGCAGCCTGTTCGCCGGTTTTTTGCTGTCCATTGCCTTGCTTCTCGATTGGCGGGAGCTCCTCGCCCCGCATAATGATGTCGATTTCTGTTGCATCGAGAATTTCCCGTTCAAGCAGCGCGCCCGCCAATCTGTGAAGGGTGTTGATATTCTCCTTGAGAATTCTCTCCGCCCGTTCCATTCCTTCGGTGACGATCTTTTTGACTTCTTCATCTATGGCAACGGCAGTCTCTTCGCTGTAGTTCTTTTGCCGGACAATCTGCCGGCCAAGGAACACTTCTTCGTCCTTCTGGCCGTAGGTCAATGGGCCCAGCTTGTCGCTCATGCCCCACTCGCAAACCATCTTTCTCGCAACATCGGTTGCGCGTTCAATATCATTTCCTGCACCGGTTGTCAATTCACCAAAAATCAACATCTCCGCAGCCCGTCCACCCAGAGCATACGCAATCATTGCCTGCAGGTATCCCCGTGAATAGGTATGCTTTTCATCGATGGGGAGGTATGTGGTGAGTCCGAGCGCACGCCCACGCGGGATAATCGTTACCTTGTGAACAGGATCCGACTCCGGAATCATGCGCGCAACAAGAACGTGCCCAATCTCGTGGTACGAGGTGATCTTTTTTTCCTTCTCGGAGATAATCAGACTCTTGCGCTCCATCCCCATCATCACCTTGTCTTTTGCGGCTTCAAAATGTTGCATGGTAACGGATTTTGCATTCTGCCGTGCGGCGAGAAGGGCAGCCTCGTTTACGAGGTTCGCAAGATCGGCTCCTGCCAGCCCGGGAGTTCCTTTGGCAAGCGTTTCGAGTTTCACTTCTTCTGAAAGCGGAATGTTCTTCGTGTGAACGCGCAGGATTCCTTCTCTGCCCTTCACGTCCGGGCGGTCAACAACCACCTGCCGGTCAAAACGTCCAGGGCGCATAAGCGCGGGATCAAGAACATCCGGGCGGTTGGTTGCTGCAATAATAATTACGCCGCTGTTTTGTTCAAAGCCATCCATCTCGACCAAAAGCTGGTTCAATGTCTGCTCACGCTCATCATGCCCGCCGCCGAGGCCGGCGCCACGATGACGGCCCACGGCGTCAATTTCATCAATGAAGATAATGCAAGGGGCGCTTTTCTTCCCCTGGTCAAACAGGTCGCGCACGCGGCTTGCACCAACGCCGACAAACATCTCTACAAAATCAGCTCCTGAGATGGAAAAGAACGGAACCCCCGCCTCGCCTGCAACAGCGCGGGCGAGAAGAGTTTTTCCTGTGCCCGGAGGGCCGAGCAACAATACACCGCGTGGAATTTTCCCGCCGAGTTTCTGGAACTTGCTGGGTTCCTTGAGAAATTCGATCACTTCCATGAGCTCGAGTTTTGCCTCATCGGCTCCGGCAACATCAATGAATGTCACGCGCGGTGCGCCTTCATTCATCGTTTTTGCGCGGCTCTTTCCGAAGGAGAAAATGCCCTTCGGTCCGGCACCCTGCATGCGCCGCATGATGATGAGCCACACAACCAACAGCAAGACCCAGGGAAGGGCGCCAATCAATGCGCTGATCCATGTGTTGTCTTCGCGGATGACTTTGAATTTCAGTCCGCGCTGATTCCAGTCATTGATCATCCCGCTGTCGAGAATCGGCAATGTCAGCGTGAATTTTGTCACCGGAATTTGTTTGTCGCCGCGCTGAATCGTCTTCTGTGCACGAAGCACACCGTGGAAGTCGTAATTCGTCAGCTCGGACTTCATGATGGTCGCTTCGGCGATATCGTTGTTTTGCAGGAACTGGGAATACTCGGTGTAATTGATTTCCACCTCGCCACCGGATTCTCTTTCCTGAAAGAGCCGCATCACGAGAAAGACCAGCAGAATAATGGCGGTCCAACTGAGGACAACCTTCAGTACCTTGTTCCAGTTAAAGTCATCATCCGAACGGAATTGCTGGCCCGGCCGGCGCCCTTTTTGTGAACGGGAAAAGTTCTTCTTCCGCTCTTTCTCGTTGCGCCCCCTGCCGTTTTCCGATTTGTTTTGTTCGTCCATCTACAACAACTGCTCCTCTCTTAGCCCTTGAGTCGGTAAATCTGCTTCAGGTTTCTCATCCGCTGTGCATAGTCCAGGCCGTAGCCGATGACAAATTCCTTTGAGATGTTGAAACCTGAATAGTCAATCGTAATGGGAATCTTGACTGATTCCTTCTTGTACAATAGTGTAACAACCCTGAACGATTTTGGGTTCTGATGCATAATAAGATTTCTGATGTATTCCATGGAAAGCCCGGAATCAACGACATCCTCGACAATGATGATGTCCTTGCCCTCCACCTGGCAATTCAAATCCTTGAGAAGTTTGACATTCCCAGAGGTGATCTTCGCGTCACCGTAGCTGGAAAGCTTGAGAAAGTCCACTTCACATTCAATGGTCACCTCCCGGATCAGGTCGGCGAAAAAAACAAATGAACCGTTGAGTATTCCGATGAATACGGGAACGGTTCCTTTGTAGTCTTTACTGATTTGCCGGGCGAGTTGTTTCACCCGCGTCCTGATCCTGCGTTCGCTGATCAGAGGAATGAACGTGTCACCGTTTACCCGCAGTGCTTTTGTCATTCTGCCTGTGCTCGTTATCCTTGAATCGTGAGAACTCAAGCTTCAATACCCGCTTGGTGTCTCCGGTAATCTTGAAGCGGTCATCAATGCGATGCCCGCATACCCAGACGACATCCCCCGTTTTTGTTTCCAGAATGGGGATCTGGTGTTTCTCGTAGATCGGGATTTTTGCATCAACAAAAAAATCGCTGATCTTTTTCTTGGTCTTCATGCCCAGCGGCACAAATGCGTCGCCATCGCTCCAGGTGCGAAGAACAAGTTCTTCGCCGTGGAGCCGGTCCGCATCAATATATTCCGCCCCGCCGTTGGTGAAAGTGACATTCTTCTGGTCTAGAACCTCTGATGCGAAACGGAATTTATTGAATTCATATCGGTGGTTGGGTTGCACCATGATCTTAAATTCAGAAACCGGTTCCGACTTTCGCATGACAAGGTTCTCGCGGTCACGGAACACCACGTATTCTTTGGAGATGGATACCCATGAGCCGGTCAGACCCTCCGTCAGCTCGAGTATTGCGCCCACCTGATCATACTCCAGCGACCTGTGTGTGAACGATTCGCCGGCAAGCATGATAATATATTGCTGCATCAACACCGGGTTGCTTCTCAGGCGCGGGATGGAAATGTACAACTCCTCTTCCGTTCGCTTTGCCACCATCAGATCCAGATTTTGCCTTGCGGTGAAGGTGAGGAACGCCTCCAGTTCGCGAAACAACTCTGCCGAGCGGTGCATGGTCTGCACCACATTGGGGTTGATGTGCTCCTTCACAGGCGGTAGAATCGTGTGCCTGATAAAGTTCCGCGTGTAATGGTCCTTCAGGTTTGAGGAATCGGTCCGGAAAACCAGTTGTTCCTCGGCGGCGTACGATTCAATTTCCTGGCGTCCGGCAAACAGCAGCGGCCTGATGATCTTGCGGTCATCCCGTGCGACCGGGATTCCGGAAAGCCCTTGCACTCCTGCCCCGCGGAACAAATTGAGCAGCATGGTTTCCGCGTTATCATCGGCGTTGTGGGCTGTTGCCACTTTGTCGAACCCGCTTGAGACCAGCAACTTGTCAAAGAACTCGTACCGGAGCTGCCGTGCAGCCTCCTGGATTCCCATTTTCATGTGCCGGGCATATTCCGCAGTGTTTGCCCGCTCGACATAAAGTTCAAAGCCGTAATGGCGTGCACGCGCTGCCACATGCTGTTCATCGCCATCCGATTCATCGCCGCGGAGCTGGTGGTTGAAATGCGCGACGATGATGCTCAGCCCGAACGCTTCCTGCTCCCGCGCAAGAAGGTCCAGCATGACAATGGAGTCCACGCCTCCGCTTACGGCCGCGATAAGCTTGCTCCGCTCTTCAATCAGTTTCCGGCGACGGCTGTATTCATGAAAGCGGGTGAGAAATGTTCTCGACGAGAACATAATATTTGACATCCCCCTAAAAAGAATCCCCTGATGAACATGGCATACTGCAGGCGACGATCCGCATCCGGCCTGACAACATATGCGTTCGAATCGATGCCTGATCGTTCAAAGGGGAGTACTGACGATTTGTACTGTAGCGGGAGAGGGATTCGAACCCCCGACCTACGGATTATGATTCCGACGCTC
>CAZWIN010000058.1:0-11449 GCA_964633855.1 uncultured Chitinophagales bacterium | reverse complement strand
TTTTCTAAGGGCCAGACGGTAGCCGTGTTCCAGTTTGAAAGTTCTGGCATGCAGGACTGGCTGCGGAAACTCAAGCCGACATCCATCAGCGACCTGGTGGCAATGAACGCTCTCTATCGCCCCGGCCCGATGGAGATGATCGGTGACTTCATTGCCCGCAAGCACGGACTCCAGCAAACAAGTTACGACCATCCAAAGATGGAGAGCATCCTGAAGGAGACGTACGGCGTTATCGTCTATCAGGAACAGGTGATGAAGATTGCAAGCGAGGTTGCGGGCTTCTCGCTGGCGAAAGCAGACTTGATGCGGCGAGCCATGGGGAAGAAGGACAAAAACCTCATGGCGGAGATGAAGAAGGAGTTTGTCGACGGCGCGGTGGCGCTCGGGACTGCCCGGAAACTCGCAGGCGACATCTTCGACTTGATTGAGAAGTTTGCCTCCTACGGCTTCAACAAGTCGCACAGCGTTGCCTACTCGGTTGTTGCGTATCAAACAGCGTATCTGAAGGCAAATTATCCTGCCGAATACATGGCTGCGACTCTCTCTTCCGAAATTGGCAATACCGATAAGATTGTCATGCTGATTGATGATTGCCGGAAGATCGGGATCAAGGTTCTTCCGCCGGATGTGAACGAAAGCGGTACGAACTTTACCGTGGTGAATGGCGATATCCGGTTCGGGCTTTGTGGAATAAAGAATGTAGGGGAAAGCGCCGTTGAGAGTATGATCAAGGCTCGGAATGAGGCCGGCCTGTTCAAGAACCTCTTTGATTTTTGCAGCCGGGTTGATCTTCGCCTTGTCAATAAGAAGTGCCTCGAAAGCCTTGTCCAGGCAGGGGCATTCGATTCAATGGGAGGCCATCGGGCACAGTATTTTGAGAATCTTGAGCGTGTGGTGTCATTCGGACAGGCGATGCAGAATCATGAGCAAAACGGCCAATCAAGCCTGTTTGAAACAGGCGGTTCGCGGCAGCCGGAAACGACAAGCTATCCTGTGATGGGTGTTTCTGAGAAATGGCCTGAAGCGGATAAACTTGTGCGCGAGAAAGCTGTTCTTGGCTTTTATGTGTCTGGCCATCCTCTTCTGAAGTATGAGCAGGAAATCAATGAGTTTGCAAATGTCCACTTCGGGGATCTTGCGGGCTTCAAAACCTCAAGTACTGTCCGTGCATGCGGTATAGTAACGACTGTAAAAAAGAAGATTGATAAACGGAACAACACCATGGCGTTTATCGGCCTGGAGGATTTCAGCGGGCGCGCGGAGTGCATTGTATTCTCGGATCCGTTCTCAAAATATCAGAATATCTTGCAGCCGGATTCAATGGTGATGGTGACAGGCAAGGGTGAGGTCAATGGCGATGCGCTCAAGATACTTGTAAACGAAGTATTTCCGCTGGAGAAGGTGAGAGAGAAATTCACCAAGAGCATCATTCTCTCGATTTATGTAAACGATGTTCATGAAAACACGATCATTCAACTGCGTGAGTTGATGGAAAAGAACAAGGGGAACTGTTCCTGCTACTTCAACGTTGTTGATGTTGCTTCTACGAAAGTATTTCAAACAAGGAAATTTGCAGTAGAGCCCTCGGAGAAGTTTGTGGACGAAGTTAAAAAAGTGCTGGGCCCGAGAAGCGTGCGTTTTTCAGCGTGACGACGAAATCCATTGTACAAGAAACCGGTGCTGCCCCGGAAATGACAGCAGACCAAGGAGAAAGAATGAAACCCATTGAGATTACCGATTCAAATTTCAGCACGGAAGTTCTTCAATCGGACAAACCGGTACTGATTGATTTTTGGGCAGTGTGGTGCGGCCCATGCAAGATGATCGCTCCTGTAGTAGAGGAACTTGCGAAAGAGTACGACGGCAAGCTGAAGGTAGGCAAAGTGGATGTTGACAGCAATCCGGAAGTTTCCATGAAATTCGGCATACGCAGTATCCCCACACTGATGGTGTTTAAAGGTGGGAAAGTTGTTGAGCAGATCATCGGGGCTGTTCCCAAGCGGAATCTTGTTGATAAGGTGATACCACACATCGCTGTCAATTAGCCCGCTTGTTGGAGTTGTTGTTGCAAAGGGTACTCATACCGGGTACCCTTTGTGTTTTTTGCCAGGCTTGACAAAGCCGTTTCGGTGTAGTATCTTAAATTAAAATAATTCAAATTCAAAATAATATCTTGAAAAATACTAAACAATACGGCAAGAAGGCGGATCTTGCACTCGGGATGTGGGTGAAGCTTGCCCGTGCGTATAATACCTTTAGCCGGCTTTCTGCAAAGGATATCAGTCGTTACAACTTAACACAGCCGCAGTTTGCCGCTCTTGAGTGCCTCGGCCATTCAGGCCCGTTGAGGCTCTGTGATCTTTCCAGAAAGATGCTTGTCAGCGGCGGCAATATGACGGTGGTTGTTGATAATCTCGAAAAGGAGGGCCTTGTTCAGCGAGCGGATGACCCTGAGGACCGGAGAGCGTATAATATTATGCTCACTGCCAAAGGGAAAAGGCTCTTTGATGATATTTTTACAAAACATGCCGAGTTTATTGTCACAACAGCCTCCGCTTTGACGGCAAAGGAACAGGAAGACCTTGGCAGGCTTCTGAAGAAGCTTGGTTTAGCCTTGCGGGAACCTAACTGAGCACGCCCGGCGTTGAATACGTTGAGTTTGAAACATAAACACGATATTCATTCATCTCAAACAGGAGTTTTTCGATGAATCGTTTCCTTTCCATTGCGTTGTTGTTTGTACTCGTAACCGGAGTTGTTTTTTCTCAGGCGACATGGAAGTTGGACAAGGCGCACAGTCAGGTCAAATTTGCAGTGTCGCATATGGTTATTGCCGAGGTGACCGGTCGGTTTACAGATTTTGATGTAACAATGGCATCAATGAAGGATGACCTTACTGACGCAACAATTGAGGCAACGATCAAGACTGCGAGCGTGAATACCGACAATGAGCGACGCGATGGCCATCTGCGCTCGGATGATTTTTTTAATGCCGAAAAATATCCTGAGATAAAGTTCAGGAGTACTGCTGTTGAGAAAGCAGGAAAAGATCTGTTCAAAGTACACGGTAACCTTACGATGCGGGATATTACGAAGCCCGTTGTGCTGGATATGAAGTTCAGAGGTACTATCAAAGATGGCCGCGGTAACACAAGGGCCGGCTTCAAGGCGACGACCACAATGAACCGTTTCGAGTTTGGCACGCAGTGGGATACAAAACTGGATACGGGAGAATTTATCGCGGGTGCCGAGGTTGAAGTGACCCTGTTGATGGAATTTACCAAACAGGAAGCAGACAAGAAATAGACAGGCAGGTGTGCGTTTGAATCAATTTATGGTCGAAATACTCTTACCGCATGTGATGACAGAGGATTTCCTGAGTTTGATTCCCCGTCAGCGGGCACATGTGAACGAACTACTCAATGAAGGGCGGATTCTCTCTTATACCCTTGCAGGCGACAGGTCGAAGCTCTGGGTTGTCATTGCGGCTGATTCTGAAACAGATGTAAGAGAACTTATCGAAACGTTTCCGCTTGCAAGGTTTATAAAGCCAACTATTCATGAGTTGGCGTTTCATCATACTTCAAATATTGGTTTGATGAATTTTTCTCTGAATTGATTATGTATAAGAACATCGGTGGGATTCACCACATAACGGCACTGGCAAGTGATCCCCAGCGCAATATTGATTTCTACGTCGGGTTTCTCGGGCTGCGCTTGATCAAAAAGACAGTCAACTTCGATGCGCCGGATGTGTATCACTTGTACTATGGTGACGAGACGGGACGGCCGGGAACGATTCTGACCTTCTTTCCTTTTCCCGATGCAGCACGCGGCAAACGGGGAACAGGTGAAATAACTGCGGTCGGTTTTTCTATTGCCCCGGAGTCACTTGATTACTGGGTGGAACGGATTGCCAGGCACGGACTGGATTTCGAAGGCCCCATCAAGAGGTTTGGCAACGATGTTATCATGTTTGAAGACCCCGATGGTATGGCAATTGAGCTTGTTACCGATGGCTCCGGAAAGCCTGCATCAGTATGGCAGGGTTCCGGTGTGGATGCACGTCACGCCACACGAGGATTTCATGGAGTGACATTGACAGAAGCGCGTCTTGACCAAACAACAACCCTCTTGGTTGACGTTATGGGTTTTACATGTAAACAGCAGGAAGGCAATCGCTACCGTTATGTTACCGGTGAAGGCGAGAACCGTGCTAACATTGACATCGTTGTAGATTCAACCGGAGTGGAAGGGAGCCAATCTGCAGGGTCGGTGCATCATATTGCATGGCGTGTGTCTGATGATGCGTCACAGCTTGAGTGGCGGAACCGACTGCTTGAGAATGGTATTCCGGCAACTGCGGTACGCGACAGGAATTATTTCAACTCAATTTATTATCATGAGCCGGGCGGTGTGTTGTTCGAAATTGCAACCGATACTCCCGGGTTTATGGTTGACGAGTCACGGGATGATCTCGGTTCATCACTCAAGCTGCCGCCGTGGTTTGAGCCAAAGCGTAAGAGAATTGAGGAACTCCTGATTCCTGTCTCATTGCCCAAAAAGGGTCTGTAGATGTTTGAGATGTTTCATTCAGCCAGTTGTAGGGAAGAGTATCATGACCGGGGCGGGAGCCTGAGTTAACATGACAACAGAATCCACATATGTTATTCCGGGTGGTGCGGACATCGGCCATGTTCATTTGAAGGTCTCGAACATTGACCGTGCACTTGAATTCTATACCGGGGTTTTAGGCTTTCAACTCGTTGCAAGATTCGGTGATCAGGCGGCGTTCATTTCCGCCGGCGGGTACCATCACCATATAGGATTGAACACCTGGGATAGCAAGAACGGCGGCCCGCCGCCTCACGGAACGACGGGATTGTATCACCTCGCCGTCCGTTATCCGGACCGAAAATCACTTGCAATTGCTGTTCGCAGAGTCATTGACGCCGGCATTCCGCTTATTGGTGCAAGCGACCATGGCGTCAGCCACTCGATTTACCTTGAGGATCCTGACGGTAATGGTGTCGAACTCACGATGGATATGCCGAAAACATCTTGGCCACGCACACCAAACGGTGAACTGGAACTGTACATGAGCAGGCCGTTCGATCTGAGGGCTTTGCTCGCGGAAGCGGAGTGAAGGATGCCGCCCAATGATGTAAACATGATTTCCATCGGCCCAGGCGATATGTCGCCACGGGACTTTAACAGGCTGTTTCTCAGTCTGGTGATTCCCAGGCCAATCGCATGGATTTCCAGCATGGGTGCGGACGGAACAATCAATCTTGCGCCTTTCTCTTTCTTCAATGCGGTTGCCGCCAATCCTCCAACAGTCATTGTTGCTATTGGAGAACGAAAGGGAACACCAAAGGATACATTGCGGAATATCAGAGAGTCGGGTGACTTTGTCATCAATATTGCTGATGAAGCTCTTGCAGAAGCGATGAATCAGACATCGGGTGACTGGGAATACGGACAGAGTGAATTCGATATCTCGGGCCTGGCCATGGCGGCTTCCGAAAATGTGAAACCACCGCGCGTGGCTGCTGCACCGGTTGCAATGGAGGTGAAACTGACCCAACTCATTTCCGTGGACGGCACAAGCTCTACTCTTGTTATCGGGCAGGTGCTCCGTTATCACATACGTGATGGTCTGCTGAAACCGGATGGATTGGTAGATGCCGTGAAACTGCTGCCACTGACGCGCCTGGGTGGCGACGAATATGCTTTGCCGGGAAAGGTTTTTTCCTTGAAGCGCCCTGTGGTCAAACCCTCTACCTAGAAACCGGCTTCAGTTGAATTCACCCGACGCTGTCTGTTTGCGCCTCACCTTTCATTTTCCTATATTGCTAACTAATTGAATTGCAGTAAGTTAGCTAGTTTTTTTCCCGGAGTTGTTCTTGCCTTCATTTAAGAAACGCACACAAACCTGCGGTCAGTTACGTTCAACGAACATCGGCAGTACTGTCACCCTCAACGGCTGGGTGGATACACGCCGTGACCTTGGTGGTGTGATTTTTATTGATTTGCGTGACAGGTATGGGAAGACACAAATCGTTTTTAATCCTCAGAAAAGCCCCGACGCGCACAGAATCGCAGAGGCGCTAAGAAGCGAGTACGTTGTTACTGTTACCGGCATCGTCGAAAAACGCCCGGAAGGTACGCTCAATCCCAATCTTGCAACCGGCGAGATTGATGTAATGGTACAGGAGGTTGCCATTTTGAACAAGGCGGAAACGCCGCCGTTCCCGATTGACGATGCTGGTGAAGCGAGTGAGGACATCAGGTTGAAGTACCGCTACCTTGATTTGCGAAGGCCCGGACTTCAACAAACGCTGATCACCCGGCATAAGATGTATCAGATCACCCATGAGTTCTTTGACAAGAACGGATTTGTCGAAGTTGAAACTCCCGTTCTCATGAAAAGCACTCCTGAAGGCGCGAGGGACTATCTTGTTCCGAGCCGCGTCCATCGCGGAAAGTTCTATGCACTTCCGCAATCGCCCCAGACGTACAAGCAGCTTTTGATGGTTTCCGGCTTCGACCGCTATGTCCAGATTGTGAAATGTTTCCGTGACGAGGATTTGCGGGCTGACCGCCAGCCGGAGTTTACACAAATTGACGTCGAGATGTCATTTGTTGACGAAGAAGATGTGCTTTCGATGGCGGAGCAGCTCATGGCGAAACTCTTCAGGGAAGTCAAAGGGATTGATATTCCCTTGCCTCTTCCCCGGCTGACATACAAACAAGCGATGGAAACCTACGGCAGCGATAAGCCTGATACGCGTTGTGGTTTGACGTTCACCAATCTCAATGAGTTGGTGAAAGACTCAGGATTCAAGGTATTCGCTGATGTAGTGAAAAAAGGGGGCGTGGTCTCCGGATTTGTGGTGCCGGGCGGAGCTTCGTTCACAAGAAACCAAATGGATAATCTTGTGGATTATACCAAGACCCTCGGTGCAGGCGGGCTTGCGTATTTCAAATGGACCGACAACGGCCTCGAAGCTGCCATCGAGAAATTTCTCGGTAAAGAGTTGATGCAGAAAATGGCGGATGCCATGGGTGCGCAGCAGGGCGATCTCATGTTGTTTATCTCTGACTCATGGACAAAAGCCTATACAATACTTGGAACACTCAGACTTGAAATGGCTAGACGCCTGAACCTCATTGATGAAAGCAAATTCAATTTGCTCTGGGTAACAGAGTTTCCGTTGTTTGAGTATTCAGAAGAGGACAAACGCTGGGTTGCCGTTCATCACCCGTTCACGTCACCCCATCCGGATGATGTTCACATCATGGAAACAGATCCGGGAAAGGCGAGAGCCAGAGCCTATGACATCGTGCTGAACGGAAGCGAGATTGGCGGGGGCAGCATCAGGATTCATGATTCGGCGTTGCAACAGCAGGTGTTCAAGCTGATGGGGATCGAAAAGGAAGAGGCATTCCGGAAGTTCGGCTTTCTGCTGAATGCTTTCAAATACGGTGCGCCACCGCATGGCGGTATCGCCTTCGGGTTTGACCGCATTGTCATGTTATTCACTGGAATGAAATCCATACGTGATGTGATTGCATTCCCTAAAACGGCAAGTGCCGTATCCCTGATGGATGAAGCTCCAAGCGATGTGGATGAGAAGCAACTGAGGGAGTTACATATCAGAGTGGTTTGAGTGTGAGATCGTGAGGATGCAGTTCGGAAACCGGCACCTCACCTTTAGGCTCTTGAACCGCAAAATCAAAATTCGACGTGGGTTCCACCCCACAGAGATCCCGCTCAAGCGGGATTGAACATTATTCTTTAGGCCTTATTTCTGATGAAACAAAGTATCCGCATTGCAAGCGGCCAGGGATTTTGGGGAGACCTTCTCACCGCGCCTTACGACCAAGTTACTAAAGGCCAGGTGGACTATATGATGATGGACTACCTTGCCGAGGTAACCATGTCCATCATGCAGAAGCAGAAACGGAAGGACCCGAATCTCGGTTATGCAAAGGATCTTGTTCCGCTGATGGAACGGATCCTTCCTGTCATTACTCAAAAACATATCAAGGTCATCACAAATGGCGGCGGCGTCAACCCGGTTGCATGTCGTGATGCCATCTTCAAAGTCGCGCAGAAGCTGGGCATAAGAGGATTGAAGATCGGCGTTGTGCTCGGTGATGATATCCTCGATAACCTGAAAGAACTGAGAGCAAAGGGAGTTCTCCTCAACAACATGGAGAGCGGGGAAGACCTCGCGCCGATGATGGACAGAGTGATGAGCGCCAATGTGTATTTCGGCGCGTGGCCGATTGTTGAGGCATTACGCCAGGGGGCACAGATTATCATCACGGGAAGAACTACCGATACCGGCCTGACACTTGCGCCAATGATTCATGAGTTTGGCTGGAAAGAGAATGATTGGGACAAAATTGCTGCAGGAACTGTTGCAGGCCATATTCTCGAGTGCGGGGGCCAGGCAAGCGGCGGAAATTTTTCCGCTGACTGGAGAAGCGTTCCTGATATTGCGCACATCGGCTTTCCTATTGCAGAGGCATATCCCAATGCAGAGATAGTGATTACCAAGCATGAGAATACAGGCGGCCTTGTTTCCATGCAGACAGTCAAAGAGCAGTTGATGTATGAAATCGGCAACCCTGCCCAATACATAACGCCTGATTGCGTTGCGGATTTTACCACGATTCAACTCGAGGATGCGGGCAAGAACAGGGTGAAGATGTCCGGAGTGAAGGGGCGCCCCGCGACTGATTCCTACAAAGTTTCCATGTCGTATCTCGACGGGTACACGGCAATCGGCACATTGACGTATGCGTGGCCGGAAGCGCTTGATAAGGCAAAAGCTGCTGATCAGATTCTCAGAACACGGCTGAATGACCTCGGCCTGAAGTTCGATGAGATCCGTTCCGAGTTTCTTGGTTTCAATTCCTGTCATGGCCCGCTCTCTGTAATGCCTGATGAGATGAATGAGGTGGTGTTGAGGTTTGGAGTTCGTGGGAGCGATTACAAGGCTGTGGAACGGTTCGGGATGGAACTTGCCCCGCTGATTCTTACAGGCCCGCCGGCTGTTACAGGATTTGCAGGAGGAAGGCCGAAGCCAAGCGAAGTCATTGCCTATTGGCCGGCACTGATGCCGAAGACGGCAGTTGCACCCGTTGTCGAAGTAGCAGAAGTGTGATTCTGAATAGTGCACTTGATACGAAATCTCACATCCATAATTCGCTTTTAAAAAATGAGAATCCGGCTTATTGATATTGCCCATGCCCGTTCCGGTGACAAGGGAGACACGGGAAATGTTGGAGTGATTGCAAGAAAACAGGAACACTATCCGCTGCTTGTGAAATACCTGACTGTAGAAAGGGTGAAGAAACATTTTGAGGGTATTACACTGGGTAAGGTGGAACGGTTTGAAATCCCCAATCTTTGGGCGATGAATTTTTTGTTACACGAATCTCTCGGTGGTGGCGGAACAAAGTCGCTGAAAAATGATGCGCAGGGAAAAACCCTGAGTAGTGCCATGCTTCGCATGGAACTGGATATTGAAGAAACGATCAACCTTTCCTGAGGACACATCATGTTTGAACTACAGAAAGAGTCTATCGCAGAGTTGCAGAAACGGCTGAATTCATTGCGGAGCTTTCTTTGACATAGATGGCAAGGAAACCACTGTTGCCGGATTGCAGGCAAAAACTGAAGCGCCGAATTTCTGGGATGACAACGTCGCCGCGCAGAAGGTGATGCTGCAGGCCAGCGAGTTGAATGAGTGGATCAACGGCTGGAAAACGCTTCAACGTACTCTTCACGACTCCTCCTCCCTTATTGAACTTGCAGAGGAATCCGGAGATGGTTCCTTCGAAGTGGAGATAGATCGTGATCTTGAATCTGTAGAAAAAGGAATTGCCGATCTTGAATTCCGCAACATGTTAAGCGGCGATGATGACGAGCGTAACGCCATTCTTGTTGTACACTCCGGTGCAGGCGGCACGGAATCACAGGATTGGGCGGAGATGCTGTTGCGTATGTACTTGCGCTGGGCGGAGCGCAAAGGCTACAAGGTCTCTCTTGTGGACCGGCAGGATGGCGATGGGGCAGGTATCAAGAGCGCCACGGTTGAAGTCATCGGCAAATATGCCTACGGCTATATGAAGGCGGAAAACGGTGTCCACAGGCTTGTACGTATTTCCCCGTTCGATTCGAATGCACGGCGGCACACATCGTTTGCTTCGGTGTTCGTATATCCTTAAATGGTGGACTAGGTTGAAATCGAAAACACCCCTGCGGACCTATAGGTTTATAAGTTCCGATCGGGCGGCAAGGGCGGGCAGAACGTCAACAAGGTGGAAACCGCCGTTCGTATTACCCACGTTCCCACGGGAATCATTGTCGCCTGCCAGCAGGAGCGCTCGCAATTCCAGAACAAGGAGCGTGCGTTGAAGATGCTGAAATCCCAGCTTTACCAGAAACGCAAGGAAGAAGAGCAGGCGCGCCTCAGTGCGATTGAAAGCACAAAGAAGAAGATTGAGTGGGGCAGCCAGATTCGTTCCTACGTCTTCCATCCCTACAATATGGTGAAGGATCACCGTACCGACGTCGAGACGAGCAATGTCCAGGCGGTTATGGATGGTGCGCTTGACGATTTCAACAAAGCATATCTCCAGGAGTTCAGTACAAAAGGATCTGGATAATTCCGGAATGTCCTACCCATCATTCATTGCCGGGAGATTTCTCCGTTCGCAACAGCACCAGGGGTTTCTCTCGTTTATCACCAACATTGCCATTCTTGGCGTTGCCCTCGGTGTTGCAGCTCTCATCATCGCTCTTTCGGTTCTCGGAGGTTTCGAGCGCGAGTTAACCAACAAGGTGATCGGTTTTACCAGCCATATCCAGGTGCAAGGATTCCAGAACCAACCTCTTGCCGGTTACCGAGAGAATATGGACCGTGTCACCGGCAGTATACCCCTCGTTAAATCCATCGCCCCGTTTGCTTCCCGTGAGGCGTTGATCCGTTCACGCGAGTCGGTTGATGGAATTCTGCTGAAGGGCATTGACTCGGAACGCGACGTTTCTGATGTCGGCAGATATATTATTGCCGGACAATTTGATGTTGATCGGGAAACCGGTGCGTTGCCAAAGATTGTCCTCGGGAGAAAACTGGCGGCGAGGCTTTCCCTTTCGCTCGGGGATAAAGCCACGGTGTTTGGAATGAACCGCCTTTCGGAAGGAGGGCAGATGCGCGCACGTCAGTTTATTGTGAGCGGCCTGTATGAGAGCGGCATGGCGGAGTATGATGATGTGTATGCTTTCACATCACTTGCAGATGCGCAGATAGTTTTTCAGTTAGGCGATGCTGTCACAGGATATGATGTGTTTGTTACAGATCTCGACAGCATTAACATTGTCGGTGACCGGTTGAAGGAGACGATGGGATACCCTCATTATGTTCGTACA
>CAZWIN010000057.1:0-11568 GCA_964633855.1 uncultured Chitinophagales bacterium | reverse complement strand
AACCTAGCTGAGGCAACCAATCCGTTTCAGAGAGAAACTTATGTGAGGCAATATGGGATGATTCTGAGGCGGATTGTTGAAGTCGGGAAAGAAACAACCCCTTCTCCGACAAAATGCCGCTGCGTGCCGGAGAGGGGGGAGTCAGATATGTCGTGTTTCTATTTTTTCAGCTGCACCTTTTCGTTCTGTTGGATTCGACGGTTGCGCAAATGCGACAGTTCGCCCAAAATGAATACACCCGTGGTTTCCGCCTTCACCCAGTATGCATAACCCGGGATAATCTGCTCAACGGGCGTAAGAGAGCCAAAGTACCCGAACCAGGGAGATAACCTGTTTCCAGGCGGGTCACTTATGACCATCGCTGTATCAACAAGAAGGGAAATTGAGCCCACCATGTTCCAACCCTTGACAACAGAGATAGTATCAACATTTCGCGGTGAACCATATACGGAAGCGATCTCGATGTCGGGAAATTTCATCCAATACCCGATACGGTTTTCCATTGTAAACCGTTGTTCGTAGCCTGTTCCCGGAACGTAGGCGAACCCATACGGATATGTTGCTGATGGGAATAGAATGGATGTGGAATCTTCTCCCGCTTCACGGGTGACAGGGTTGGAAATGAGATTCCAGCCTTGCTGTAAGGGAATTGAGACGGAGCTTTCAAGTCCGCTGACATCAGGATTATAAAAAAAGCCACTGCCGACGGAAATGTTCGGCCCTTCGAGTTCGCCCGCGAATGCTTGCCCGGCAAGGACTCTTGCTCTTGTATTTCCATCGCTCAGTTCGCCGAAGCTTGTTGAGAATGACGACCACGTGACAGCAGGTTTCTGTCCGCGTGAGGAGGAATAGCCAAGAAACACCAGGGCGATGAGGGCTACGGTACAGAGAATGTGCCGGGCGTTTCCACAATAGAGGAGGTTTTTCATTGTCGTCTCATCGTATGATGATTGGGCCGCCGTATGGAAGCACAAGGCCTCTGCGATTAAATATCACGTTCCCCTCCTGATACGTTCCCGAGTGAATGAGCAAGGTGGTGCCATGGCCCTGTACGCCAATACCGAACTGGAGAAAGCGATACGGATTTTCGGGGGTTCCATCGCCGATGTTCGGATTGTTGTTGTCAACAAAAATGGCGGTGCGGGGAGCTGTTCTGAACATTCCGCGCCCATGTGTGGCCGCAACGAGGACTGTTGTTCCCTGCCAGAAAAGTTCATCCACCTCCACATTTACGGGGCCTTCATTCCCGGTGAAGCGCGGGGTGACACTCCAGGTCATTCCTTTGTTCTCCGAGGCAAAGACCCCCAGGTCCGTTCCGACATACACCCAATTGGTATTCAGAGGATGGTAACGAGCGGTGTTGACCTGAATGGAGGGAAGGGCGGACGGTGCTGTTCCTGTGCGTTGCACCCAATTAGCACCGCCGTTTGTTGTTAACCACACACTATTATTATTGTATCCTCCAAAAGTAATGATCACTTCTGATGGAGTTTCCGGATTGATTGCGATATCGGTGACATACCGTGGTGGAAGTTCAGGCGCCGTTACGTCCAACCATGTGCTGCCGCCCGTAAACGAACGAGATACACGTCCGCTTTCATAGCCTGCCCAGATGATTTCGGAGTTGAGTTTGGCAATATCTATTGCGCTGCATCTCTGGCCGTCGGGAGCGGCAGGGCGTAACTGTGTCCAATTCTCTGCTGCATCCGTTGTGCGCCAGAGGCTTGCACCGCCGGCAATCAGAGTTGTTGGCGTATTTGGATCCATGACAAACGGCGCAATAAAGAGCGCTTGAGAACCTATGCCCGCATCTCCCAGTCCGTTTGTTTTTGTTGCATACGTTATCCCTCCGTCATCGCTCCTCTGAATGGAGAGGTTGACGTATTCGCCATACACACGGCTGGGGGTAATGTAATCAACAGCAGCAAACCCGCCATCGCCGGTTGTTGGTTGACGCCAATTTTGTATGCCGTTTCCCGGAGTAAAATGCAGTTTATCATTATCCTGGGCGCCTCCAACAATTATGCTTCCGTCTGGTGCCGCTGCGCCTCCAAAAAACTGCGTGATACCTAGATTCGATGCGAGGTTTGTCCAACCCGATGTCTCGGTCACTGTCAGCACGTTGCCTGCCCGTTGGATCCCGCCATCGTTACCGAAGTACACCGTATTGTTCGTTACGCCATAGGCCGGGTGGTGAATAATCATATGCTGGTCTGCATGCGCTGAATTGGCGGGCCCGCCGTTATGGAAGTTTTGCCATTTGCTTATTCTTGTCAGTGTTGTGCCGCCGTTTGTGCTACGCCACAGGTCTATGCCGCCGACAACAAGAGTATTGGCGTCATTGGGATCAACCCAGATGGCATTGTCGTATGAACCTTGTGTGCCGAGATAATTTGTTCCGGTGTTCATCAGGGTCCATGTTGCAGCGCCCACCGTACCATTCCATATCTCCCCGCCGTTGCGGTCAAAGGAAACATACATTGAAGCTGCGCTGGAACGTGAGAATGCCGTTTCGCATCGCCCGGGGCCCGTGGGAAGTTTTCCCGGAGCGCCGGTTGTCAGTTGTGTCCAGTTCACGCCGACATCGCTTGAAAAATAAGCATCATCCGCAGTCCCGGCCAGTGCGTTTGTATTGGGAAAGAGGGGATGGAATTTTACATCTGTTGCGCGCGAGGGAGTGTTCAATACAACCGTCCAGGTGATTCCGCCATCAGTTGTCCTCCGCAGTGTCCCGGTGCTGTTGCTGAAGTTTCCGTTCGCTGTTGCCGCCAGAAGAATGTTGGACTGAGTGGGATGGTGCGCAAGGCGGTTAACCCATTGAAAATTCGGATTGTTGGTGCTCGCCAGCTGGTTCCACGTCACGCCAAGATCAGTGCTCTTGAAAATTCCGGCCCCCTGCAGACCATCCGCATTGTTGTATGCCTCACCGGTTGATGCATAGAGCGTGCTCGTGTTTACCGGATCGACAACAATTGATGTGATGGCGAGGTTTGCCATGAAGTCGGCAACCGGAAACCACGAACTGCCGCCGTTGTCAGTTCGCCATATTCCTCCGGAAGCTCCGCCGATCCACATGGTGTTCTGAAATACCGGATGAATCAGGATAGCCCTGATCCGCCCGCCGATATTCCCCGGGCCGATCCAATCCCAATTCCACAGGCCTGCATCCTGCGGCGATCCGTTGTTCCGCATACGGTCAAGCTCCTGCTTTGCCTTTATCAAAGCATTGTACTCAATCCGGCCATTATCATCCCTGCGCTGGAGGAAACGCAGCCTTGCGCGCTCTTCGGGATTTTCCCGCTCCTCTTCGCCCTCCTCTTGTGCCCACACGTGAGTTGTTGATTGAAGAAGCAGAAGGACAAGTATCAATACGAGACTACGATATGTACTCCCGGGAAAATGCACGGATGTCTTCATTCTTTCATTCCTCACTATTGCAGGTTCACCAATACGAGGACAAGGCCCGTACCATGTTGTAATCCGCTCATGGCTTTGCCTACAATTGCTCCCTGTGATCGCTCTTTGTCCGTTGCTTTCATTGCATGGCCGGGAATGTCCGAAGTTGTTAAGAGATCGCCCGGTTGTATGGCGCTTGTACGCGCATCAGCTTTGCAGTACACTCTTCCTGCAATGGCAATGAGCGAGCTCCCTTCGAGAACGCCCGTCTGCTGAAGAGTGATTCCGGGTTGAACGCCCCCCGCACCGCTGACAATGCCCGCGATGCGCGTGTCGTACTGTCGTCCGCTTACTTTCAGTTTCCCGGGATGGTCAGCATCAATCACCATCAAACTCCCCGGCTCAATAATGCTTTCTGATTCGGTATCAAATGGTTCTGCCAGATCGCTGCCTGCGGTAATTTCAAGGCTCCCCGTTCGTGTGCGGCCAATGACTTCAAATTTTGTACCCGGTGTTGTTGTGCCGACACCAACGTTGCCTGCGGTGGTGACCGCTATGCCATTCGTAGCAGGTACAGCACCTGTACCGGCGCCTGCAATAAGTTTCACAGCAGTCCCGTCAAAACGGAAATCAAACCTGTTCGTGCCAATCACGCTCAATCCCGACTCGCCATTCGGCGTACCAATTTGCATGAATCCGCCGCTTCCTCCGGGTGTTATGCGGGTAAGGCCAACAACATCCAGTTTGAGGCCGGCGGCAGGAGTAACAGTACCGATACCGACGTTGCCGGATGTGTTAATTGCTATTCCGCTAGTTGAGCCGGGAGGCCCGGAACCACCCGGGCCGGCCACCATCTTCAATGTGGTGCCATCAAACCGGACATCAGCTCTGCCAGCGCCTGAAATCGTCATTCCGGTTTCGGAATTTGGAGTGCCGAACTGAATTGTCCCGCCAAGCCCTCCGGGTTGAAACAGGCCAAGCCCGACAACATCCAGCCTGACTCCCGGAGTGGGAGTGCTTGTTCCAATTCCGACGTTGCCATTAAAGTAGATGTTATTTTCTGGTCCTGAATCAGGTCCATGTTTGCCGGCTGCCGTGCTGGTTGCCCAAGGCCCGAGTGAATAACCCGCTGCCGTAAGAGGCAGGCGCGTCACCAGCTCTGCCTCGGGTGCAACCTCAAGGCTGAGCCAGTACTGTTGCGAGAAAGTCAGGTTCTCTCCAAACGGCGTGACGGTTCCCAGTACAGCATTGAAGAGACCGTTGGTAATCTGCAATGTTTGTGTTTCCGTCCAGAGAGGAACGCCGCCGCTTGCGACATCATAGAAACGGAACGTGATGTCGTATGTTCCGTCCGGCTTGGGTATGCCGTTGACGTCGGAAAGGACGGCTTGGTAGGAAAGAGTCCGTGGTATTTGTGCCATGAGCACAAGGGGTGTGACGAACAAGCAGACGAGCATCAGAAGAACCCGTCTAAGAACATCGGTGGCAGGCATGACAGACTCCTTGAAGAATTAGGTACTGGGAAAGAACAAAAGGGTACAGCACGAAACCAGTGTAAATATAGGCGCGGACAGGGAAGGCGGGTAGTACGAATATGCGTACTATTGGGGGGTTACAGGAGGTTTTCTTTCAGGGCTTTGGCAATAGCGAGGCTGCGGGATGGTACCTGCAGTTTTGCGTAGATGTTGCGGAGGTGTTTATCAACGGTATGAAATGTAATAAACATCCGGTCGGCAATCTGCTTCATTGGAAGCCCTTCGACAAGAAGGCCGAGCACTTCTTTTTCGCGTGGAGTCAACCCGTAATCATGGTGTGCTGCATGTGTGTGTGCAAACGCGTCCAGAATTTTTTTTGCTACCTGCGGATTGATCGGGGCGCCGCCGTTGACTACCTGTTTCAACATTTCTATGATTGTCTCAAACGAAGATCCTTTCAGCAAGTACCCTGCAGCGCCATTGCTGATTGCCTGAAGGATGCTGTTGGAATCTTCGAAGACAGTCAACATGACCGTCTTGACTTCGGGGGTGATGGATCGGATGCGTTTGATACCCTCAATGCCGCTCATGCCGGGGAGGCCGATATCCATCAGAATGATATCCGGAGGGTCTTCTGCCTGAAGCTTGTCCAGAGCAGGTTCACAGGTGCGGAACACATACGGGCTGGTGAATGAATCGCTCAAGCCGATCAGCGTCGAAAGTTGCCGCCCAAACCACTCATCGTCTTCAATGATCCAGACACTAAGAGGTTCGGTATCCTGTTCCTGTTGTTTCGTTGGTTGGCGAATGGAGGTCATGCTGTTTTCATGATACGGACTTTTTGCGCCTGATGGCACTACGAGAATACGGTATTTTTGAGGTCAGGATTATTTTTGTTCCCTTGCCATTTTCACTTGTAATATTTGCCGTACCCCCCATGTGTCGCGCACGTGCCCGGAGGTTTGCCAGGCCGTTTCCCTTGCCCGTTTGGTCCGCCAGAAATCCTTTTCCGTTGTCCCGTATGTCAAGCGTCAGCAATTCATGCGAGAGTGATAACTGAATCTCTGCATTTGTGGCCTCCGAGTGTTTCGCAATGTTGGTTACCGCCTCTTTCAGAAAGAGAACGACGTTGCGCTTGAACTCAAAACTCAAGCCGGAATCGGGATCCTCGACTGTGGTGGTAAATGAATGTGGAATGTCCTGCAACTGTGCACGGACAATATCTTTCATCTTTATTACAAAATCATCGATCGTATCGTTGCGGGGGTTCAGCAGCCAGACAATATCCTTGAGCATGTCTTGCGTGATGCCGGCTCTCGAGCGCAACTCTTCGAGATACTTCCTCTGCTTCGACGCAGCGGGCAATTCCCGCTCGATGATCTGGGTGGCGAGGATAATGCTGCTCAGGTTGGTGCCCACATCGTCATGGAGATCGGCAGCGATACGTGTACGCAGCCGTTCCATTTCCAGCAACCTTGCTACGCGGTATTTGTAAAGCATGAAAAGAAGCAGGGCACATGTTCCTGTCATCAGGGCAATGAACCACCAGCGTTGCCATACCGGCGGGATGATCACGAAATCGAGTGAGGCCGGCGTAGAGCTTGCTATGCCTTCAGCATTTATGGCACGAACCTGGAAAGAGTATGAACCTGGCGAAAGGGATGCCAATGCAATGGATTGCTGGAATGATGGCGCCGTCCATGCTGAATCAATGCCGTTTATTCTGTATTGATACCGCACCGCCCGTTCATCTTTGAAGCTTAACCCGACATAGCTTATGGAAATTGAGTTTTCATCGTGAGTGAATTCATGTGCCGTACCGCGTGTGACCGGCCTGCCATTCACGGAAAGGGACTTAATGTATACCGGTGGCGGTATTCCGGGAGAACGCACTTCGGGCTCATGAAAGATGATGACACCCCGTGCGATGACAGCCCACACAAACTCATTCCTGTATGCACCGCATGCAAATACGCGTTGGCCGATGAGCTCGTTTTTTACCGGAATGACAACCCCCGTTGACTTGTCAACAGCTTGCATTCCCACATCGGTACCGCACCATATGCGTGAATCTGTTTCGGCCATGCACCAGATGGCGTTGCTTTTCAAACCATCCTGTACGGAAACACTCGTGAAGGAATTATTTTTGCGGCGGACGAGCCCGTTGTATCGTGTCCCAATCCATAATGCACCATACCGGTCTTCAAGTAAGGAGCGTACGCCGGCTCCCTGAAGGCCGGGATAATCCGAAACGGTGGCAAATGAATCTGCTCCCCAAGGCATGACATTCAATCCCGTCGTCCATGTGCCTGACCAGACGTTGCCGTTGTTGTCAACAAAAATAGAGCGTGGCGTATCATTGATAAGCCCGTTCTTTAGATCGAATTGCCGTGCCAGAACCGCCCCCTTCAGGTCAAACTCAATAATTCCTATTGGGTTCACAGCGAACCAAGCATGATTCTTCGGGTCAATAGTAAAAGTCATGCCAAGAGAAATATTCCTGATAGATTCGAATGATATTGTGCCCCGCCGCTGTAAAAGTGAAGGGCCGTTATGCTGCGCGTGGATTTCATAGAAGTGGTACCTGTTGTGTTTTGCATCCGCCTCCCATAACCGATTCATGGGGTCAACCAATATGCCCTGGTCTCTGGGGGTGGATGAGTGTTGATGCGTTTTCCATTCGCCGCTGTTCGTGCGGAACAGTTCCCACAACCCGTCGTCGGTCGAAACCCAGATATGTCCATTGGTATCCGAGTCCGCCACGTGGTTATACGAGCCGTTGTTTACCTGCCCGAGATCTATCTGGTAAATGCGCTGATCGGTGAGCTTCAGTAATCCATCGCTCGCAGTGCCAATCCAGATATTGCGTTCACGGTCAAGCAGGATGGCACCTGAACAAATGCTGCTTGGTCCGCCCGGTTCGGGGGTGCTGGTAAACGCGAGAGTTGATCGGTTCACTCTGAGAATTTCTCTTGCAGTAGCGATCCAGAGTATTCCCGTTCCATCATCAAGAATGCCGGCAGGGAGTGACTCTGAAAAGGCAAGGCTCTTGCGCAGATTGCGGTAAGAGATTCCCTTCGATGTGATATGTCCAATGCGGCCATGTGACGTTACCAGCAGAAATCCACCAGTGCTGTCTGCAACCATTCCGGAGGCAATTTCGCCTTTCCCGAGGTGAAGCTCATGGTGTAACACAGTTCTAGTGTCTGGCCGGTAGAAGAAGAGCCTGTCCTGTCGAAGAAAAATCACAGTACTGTCATCAAGGCCTTGAATGTCAGATACGCCCGCGGGCGCACCCTCGACAACTGCCGTGATCCCGTTGGAGATTGTGCACACGTGATCATCGGTTGCATACCACAGGGTTCCTGTCGGATCCTGATACAGCGTTTTGACGCTGCCACCGGTTCGTATAGCGACAATAGTATCGGATTCCACAGAAAGGATGCCGCCTGCGATGGTTCCTATCCATACCGCTCCGGGGCTGTTGCGTTGCCCAATAATGGTAGTAACGAACTGATTTGTGAAGTTCCTGAACTCGATGCCGTCGTACATGCTTGCGCCATTGTCGGTACCGATCCAAAGGAAGCCGCGTGAATCTTGGAACAGCGATGTGATATGATTGGAGGGGAGGCCGTTTCTGACAACATAGGATTGAAAGGGGAGTTTTTGGGCATTCGCCTGCAAGGCAGAAGAGAAGGCAAGGATGCTTCCCAGTGCCACAACCCGGAATATCTGACGTTCTACAAACAAGCGACCCCTGCGGTGCATGCGTGTTTCTAAATTGTGCTGCACTGAATTTCAGGAGATGCTGGAAGAAAAGCAAACAGGGTAGCATATGTAAGCCCCGCCCTGCATTACCGGGTCGGCGGTGCTTCCACGTGTTACCTTGGAGCCGAGATGCCCGGGTGTATTATTTGAGCATCATCATCTTCCGCGTGCGGGTAAATGTCTTCCCATTCGAACCGTACGCGTTCAACCGCAACAGATACGTTCCGCTCCCGAGTTGCTGGTGATTATCTCCTCGTCCATTCCACGAAATGGTATGGTATCCGGCGGGAAGTTCATCGTTCACGATCGTCGCAACATGCTGGCCGAGAATAGAGAAGAGTTCCATTGTAACACGGCTTTGCACAGGCAGGGCAAACTTGATGCTTGTCGTGGGGTTGAAGGGGTTGGGGTAGTTCTGTGAAAGGCCGAATTCCTTTGGAACTTCAGACGTTGTACCAATTGCGAGAGCGATGTGTGATGCGGGATGTGAGATGTGGATGTTTCCGGACATCCGCAAGGGAGTTTCCTTGTTATCAATGCTGAGTGAATAGTTGCCGGGAGAAGAGATGTTCCACTGAAGTTCAACCGGATATGTTACGGAGGAGAGCAGTATGCTCTGATCATCCGAGGCAATCATCGAGTGAGAGGCAAAACGGACGTCAAAGATGCCTGATGGGGGAACAGGTGGAAGCTCTGCCATTTGTTGAATGCGTGGGTCAGCGTTGCCAAAGTAGAGCGTCTGTCTTCCACCTGCCGCATCCCGAATGTCCAGCGTATTAAGGGAAGCGAGGGCGACTTCGAGTGTATCCTGTACTGATCGTTTTGGGAAGTTGCCTGATGAGATTACGAGAGTTCCGGATGCACTTGTTTTCACCCAATGTCCCAGCCCGGGTTCAATGGTGGAGGCAGGGAGGTATCCGTTATTGAATGAGAAGAAGCTGGATTGAATGCTGGTTCCCACCGGTGTAACGGAGGATGAAGCAATTGCATCTGAGATGGAGCCGACAAGGTTCCAGCCGGCACTGACCGGAATGGAATCGGTATAGATGAGGCCTCCTCCCAGAGAGATGCTCTGTGCAGACCCGAACTTCAGCCAGTAGCCCGGCCCATTGTCTAGAGTATCCTTTGTAACAAATGCACCACCTTCGTAGGTAATAGCGCCGGAAGTTGCTGTGGGGAAGACTGTTGTTTTGAGATAGTCGCTCAGACCTGTGGGCACCGCAACCATGTTCCACTGGGCATTAACGTTGACGGCATATTCTGCGAGTTCATCGCCGCCGCTGCCCTGGTCGCCGTCCTGCACGCCCTGGCTGAATACGCGGCTTGAGAGAAATACCAGAGATAAGAACCGAAGAAGGGTTTTCATATTATCTTCCTCCCACATTAATCTTAGTGCGTAGCCGTATGAGAGAGCCGCCTGTTGCTTGAAGCGGCAGGGGGATGTTGGGCATAGGGGGAGCCATAGGACCACTCCACAAGCGATTATCCCACTTGATCGGTTCATGAGGGCGCCCGCCTTTGACTGAAAGCCCCTTGATCGGTGCACCCGGGCGCGCCGACACGAAATCCCAATCCGATTCCTCATACTGGACTATGTAATCGTGTTTTGGTTGTACTGTTTTCCATGTGCCGGGCGGCGTTCCCGGAGGATGTACAATCCTGATGTCGCGAATACCACGGTTCCACGTACCCGGAGGCGTTCCCGGAGGATGGACAATCCTGATGTCGCGAATACTACGGTTCCACGTACCCGGAGGCGTTCCCGGTGGGTGGACAATCCTGATGTCGCGAATACTACGGTTCCACGTACCCGGAGGCGTTCCCGGTGGGTGGACAATCCTGATGTCGCGAATACTACGGTTCCATGTACCGGGTGGCGTTCCCGGTGGGTGGACAATCCGGATATCGCTTATGCGTCTGTTCCAGTCACTCAGACCCGGAGGGGTTCCGGGTGGATGGACAAAGTCCGCAGGATTAAAATCATTTACATGACCATAAAATCCACCCACTACAGCAGAGGCAACCGCGTCATCATCAGGATAACCTTTTATCGTTTCGTCCCAACCCATGCGGAGGGATGAAGATTCATCGGGGCTCCAGTAACCTGGCTTTGGGTAAACATAACTGTCTATGAGATCAGCGAAATCATCTTCAGTCGGAATATCGCCTGTCTCGAAGTGCGTGTCCAGCACATTCCTGCCCCCCTTTACCGAGATGCCCTTGATTGGGTTTCCCGGCATTGCGGAGAGATGCACGCCCGGATCGCTAAACACCCTCCCTGTCCCCCCCATACAGCCGTTTGGTGAATGGGTAACAACCCCTCTTAGAGTAGCGTAGTTGGCAGGATTGTTGCCGGCGTATGAGTATCCATTCCGCAAGTCGGGAGGATCTCCCATCAACGAAGATGGATCCTGTTGCATGTAGCGCCCGATCTGCGGATTGTATGACCGTGCGCCAGATTCATAGAGAGCGTTCTGCTGAAATTCCTGGCCGGCATAGAGCGGGTTCACGTTATGAGCCGATGATGCCAACGCCACATACGCGCTGTCGTAGAATGACGGCTGTCCAAATGGATCGTATCCATAGCGTTCAAGTATGTGGCCGGAGTTATCGCTCACAGCGACAAGCGAACGCTGGCTGTTGTAATGATAATAATAGGTTTGTCCGGCGCGTTTGTGGGTTAACGGGTCGTCGCCGTCCTTGTAGTCGATGACATATTCATCAGTGACAACATCCGCTCCATCCCGTTCTTCCACAACACCATCGCCATCATAGAAATATTTTGTCACTGTCCCGTTCACTGTTTTTTGAATTCTCCGGCCAATTGCGTCGTAAGTATAGGTCACATTCGCAGCAACATCCATGGAGCCGGTCAACCGGTCCATGTAATCAAATGTAAACACCCGGGACCCGTCAGAAGTCATGTTGC
>CAZWIN010000056.1:0-11579 GCA_964633855.1 uncultured Chitinophagales bacterium | reverse complement strand
GGCTGAGCGGGTTGCTGTGAACGGTCTGCGTGATAATCTCATATTGGTGGCACAATGCCCGCCAGACCGGACGGGCAGGTGCCGCGACTACGGATCTGTGGGATAGACCCATGCATCGAAACCACAAATAGAGGATTGAACCATGTCCGCTCATCTGACGCGCCGGAAGTTTATCACTACATCGCCGGGGTTATTGCTGATACCGGGAATCGCCGGCATAGCGCAAACAGTTGCAACAGAGGCACAGCAACCCATCCATCCGCAATTTCCATCACAGGATCCGCGGCGTGTACGGGAGATGGTTGGTGCCTCGCATGGGAATATCACACGTGTTCGCGAACTGCTTGGCGAAAGTCCGGCCTTTGCAAAGGCGGCCTATGATTGGGGATTCGGCGATTGGGAGACTGCGCTGGGCGCAGCTTCGCATGTAGGGAACCGCGAGATTGCGGACCTTCTGATCGCCAACGGCGCGCGGCCGGATATCTTCACATTCGCAATGTTCGGCCAGCTTGATGTTGTAAAGTCGTATATCGTTGCCGCTCCCGGGATCCAACGCACACACGGTCCCCACGGATTAACCCTTTTGCACCACGCGCGCAAAGGAGGAGAAGAATCAAAAGCCGTTGTGGAATACCTGGAAAGAGTTGGTGATGCTGATATCGGACATACTTCGCTTCCTCTTACAGATGATGAGCAACGTATGTACACCGGCGAGTACGTTTCTGGTACAGAGCCTTCGCTTGCGTTCAAGATTAGCATTGACCGGAGCAATCGTTTGAACATTGCGCGTCAGCCGGACGGCACGAACCTTGTGATGTTCCATCAGGGGAACCATGAGTTTCATCCTGCGGGTGCACCAAAAGTCAGGATCCGGTTTGACGTGAATGATGGCCAGGCCGCTAACCTGAGAGTGGTTGACGGAAAATTGTTACTGACCGCATCGCGGGTGTAGTGACAACCCGCAGACCGGCACAATGCCCGCCTGACTATGCAGGCAGGTGCCGCCACTACGGCTAAATGGAACGGATTTGTTTGCTCACATTTTATTGCATTTCCAATGTATCTTCCTTGAACCTCCTCCGTATCATGCATTGGGCAGAGAATACAACCATTCACCCAGAGACAGAGGAGGATGTCATGAAAACTATAGCAGCTTTGATAATGACGGTGTTGACAATTTCAACGGTGTATGCAGGTGAACAACGTGAACGCGGCTATTTTGCAGAAACTGCAAGGTATGCAAATGTCGATGCGAATCAGGCTGCGAGAGGATATATCAGCAGCCTCAAATCAGAGAATGAAGGGGTAATGGAATCGGCTCTCGCGCACGTGGCGATGTTAAGGCTTGCCGCACCGGCAACCGAAAGCAACGCGCTCCGGGTAAAAGTACGTGAGATTGCCCGCAAGTCCTCATCAAACGAACTCCGGTACAAGGCGTATCTTGTGGCGAAGGTGATTGAATATCCGGAGATCTTCAGGGGAATTGAGTTACAGGAACACGGCTCTGCAGACGCGTTATTTGCCGCAATTGCAAACAGGCTGAACGGGTTCTATGCAGCAAGGTAACGGGGCATACAGATTCTGGATTCCCGCCGAGAGTGTGCAGGAATGACGCCACAAGCGTCCAGGTATTAAACACAAAAAATATACCATACGAAAGAGATGCAAACGAAAAGCCCGGCAAACCCCGGGCTTTTCTCATTTGAGATGGTACAGACAGAACACCCGATGCTATTCTCCCGGACTGGCGCGCAAAACAAGGTCGAAGTTGGCAGTTATCTTTGCGTTTGCCGGAACAGTTATCTCTCTTTGTGATTCGTAATGCTCTTCGAAACGGAAGGCTTTCGGTTTTCCGTTTTCCAGGAGAGTGTCAACCGGTGTAACGCCCTCGTGCCACATTTTCACGGTGTACGTGCCGGGTGGAATATCGTGGAGTTCGTACTTTCCGTTCCGGTCAGTTACCGCGTAATACGGATGCCCGGTAACGATAATATATGCGCTCATCCACGGATGGCCGGCATCGCAAGTGGCGACAACCCGGCCGGGCGTGGAAAAATGCTTCGCGTTGACGGTGGAGCGCTGACCCTTTACCGGCTGGGCAATATTACAAATTGTTTTGCCGTTTTCATCGCCAAAGTATGTATGGATATTGTGAAGAATAGGGTCATCATTGTAAATGACGAGAGGTGTTCCCACTTGTGAAAGCATCACGTGCGGTTCATACTGGCAGGCACGCTGCCCTAACACCGCTTCCGATGACTTCCAGGCTTTTCCCTCTTTTACGTCTTCAAGGCAAACCACAGCGTATTGAACACCGGAGTTTTTTCCGAGAATAAGCCGCGGTGAAGTTTTGTTTCTTCCGCAGATCTTCTCATCCTTGGTGATCATCATGCGAAGTGGAGGAGGAACCGTTCCGGCAAGAGAGACCGTTCCCATTACAGTCCCCCCATTCTTCACAGTGATTTCCTTGTATGAATCCTGCGCACGGACCGCATCTCCCGTCAACAGCATCATCCCGAAAAGTACGCACACACCACGCGAAGCCCGGTTCATAGGATGCACCCTATTTTCCCGGAGCCTTCAACGTCGGCATCGTCTCACCTGTCGGGGAGATCGGGTCCGGTACAGCATTCTCGATAGGTTTCAGGGACTGGAGGAAGGCAAAGACGGATTTTAATTCATCGTCGGTCATCTGTGCGTATTGGGGCCATGGCATGGGTGGAAGAATGGCGCGACCCTCTCCCATGTCTTTTCCGGTTCGGATGGCCTTGATGAAAATTTCCTCTGTCCAACTACCAAGGCCCGTTGCAACATCCGGTGTAAGATTGCGGGCGAAACTCACACCCCACGGCCCCGCCCAGGCGGTCAGATCGTTGGTGGTTATCGCGCCCCATTGATCCGGGGCAATCACACCTTTAGGGATTTCCGGAAGCTTCGAATCAGCAGGATGGCCCGAGAGTCGTCGGGTGGTATCCGGCACCGGCCCCATCGGGGTGAACACCTTCGGCGAATGGCAATCATCACAGCCGCCGATGGTCACGAGATGTCTCCCCCGCTCGATCATTGACTTCAGGGCCGGCCCTTTTTTCTTTTGCGCGTTTGCAGGAAGGCCGCACAACGCTGCAAGCAAGCAGACAGCAACAAACAGGGAGAAACGGGATCTTGTATTCATGGAAGCTCCTATGGATGGTTGGTGGATTACCACGTTATAAAATGTTTGAAAACCTGTGCGGAAGGAATGGTCAGGCAACATCCGGGATAGTGCGGGAATTGAGGGAAACCCGCGCAATGCCATCGAGAGACGTTTGACATCGGTGCTCCTGAGAGAAGAATCGATAGAGATTTGAGAGAACAATGAGGAACCGGATGAATATAGGTACTCGCACTCAAACCCGCAAGAATGCCGCATCCGATTTGAAAGCAAGGCGGCCCGGCCTGTTTGAGTCCCACCGTAATCATTCTTATATTTACTGGAATCTGCAAAGCCTGCAACGTAATGGAAATGAAAGGATTTGGAGCTTGAGCGTGGAAAAGACCGAAGAGCAAAAGCTGGCGGATTTTGAGGCAAAGATCGCCCGCGGCGAAAAAATCGAGCCGGGTGACTGGATGCCTGAAGAATACAGGAAGAACCTGATCCGCATGATGAGCCAGCACGCGCACAGTGAGATTGTGGGCCAGTTGCCGGAAGGCAAATGGATTCCCTACGCTCCCGGTTTCAGACGCAAGCTTACGCTTGTTGCAAAAGTTCAGGATGAGGCGGGTCACGGGCAACTGCTCTACGCAGCCGCGGAAACCCTTGGCGTAACCCGTGAACAAATGTTGAATGACCTGCTCGAAGGAAAAGCCAAATACGCGAATGTATTCAACTACCCGACGCCAACCTGGGCGGATGTCGGCGTTATCGGCTGGTTGGTGGATACGGCGGCGGTAATCAACCAGACAATGCTGGCGCAGAGCTCCTATGGCCCGTACGGCCGGGCGATGAAGAGGATCTGCTACGAAGAATCCTTTCACATCAAGCAGGGCTATGATGCCGTTGTTGCACTCGCGAAAGGAACACCGGAACAGAAATCCATGGTGCAGGATTCGGTCAACCGCTGGTGGTACCCGACATTAATGATGTCTGGTCCACCGGAGAGCAAAGGCCTCTCGGCGCACTCACAGCTCGCTTTGCGATGGAAGATCAAAACAAAGAGCAACGAACAGGTGCGACAGGAATTTGTTGACCACATTGTTCCCCAGATTCACGCGCTCGGATTGACAGTCCCCGACCCGGATTGCCGTTACAATGAAAAATCTGGGCACTGGCACTATTCGCAACCCGATTGGGAAGAACTGAAACGCGTTGTCAACGGCGATGGGCCGTGCAACAAGGAGCGCATGGAGATGCGACGGAAAGCGCACGAGGATGGACGTTGGGTTCGCGAAGCGCTGGCGGCAGCACACACGAAAAGGGTAACGGCATGAACGATACGCAGTGGGAGACCTATGAGGTTTTCCACCAATCCAAAAAGGGCGATCCGCATATGTATGTTGGTTCCGTGCACGCACCCGACCCGGAAATGGCGCTGCAGATGGCGCGCGATCAGTTTGCCCGTCGGTTGAAATGCGTGAGCATATGGGTGGTAAGGAGCAAGGATATCACCGCGACGGATTATCAGGATGAGGACTTCTTTGCCCAAACCACCGATAAGAGTTACCGCGATCCCAAGGCATTTGATGCCCCCATGAAAGACCTCCCTCATGGCTGAAGTTCCGGCCGGTATTCCGCGGGATCCACTCCTCCGGTTTCTCCTTTCCATGGCGGATGATGAGCTTGTGCTCGGCCATCGCAACTCCGAATGGACAGGCCATTCACCGATACTCGAGGAGGATATAGCGTTTTCCAACATTGCCCAGGATGAGCTTGGACACTCCCTCATCTGGTACACACTGCACGAAGGGTTGACCAAGAGATCGCCCGACGCAATGGCATTCGAGCGTTCATGGAACGATTTCACCTGCTGCAGGTTCGTCGCCTACCCCCGTGGCGATTTCGCGTACACTGTTGTGCGCCAGTATTTGTTTGATGAAGCGGAACAGGTGCGGCTGGCCTCTTTCGGAAAAAGCTCATGGCCGGCGCTGAAAGACGTGGCGGCAAAGATGCTCAGAGAGGAAGCGTATCATCTGATGCATGTGAAGGGGTTGCTGACACGGCTCGGAGATGCCACGGAGGAGAGTCACAGAAGAATGCAGGCTGCCGTGGATGCTGCGTTTCCTCAAGCACTTGGTATGTTTGAGCAGCTTGAGAACGAGGATGACCTTGTGAAGGCCGGGATTTTTCCCGGCAACTCCGTACTCAAACAAGAATGGCAGGCAAGAGTAATACCCGTTTTGACATCAGCATCATTAAAGGTCCCCGCCTCATTAATAGCCGATCTTGGCGGAAGGAAACGCAAACACACGGATGATCTACAGTTGCTGCTGGAAGATTTGCAGTCGGTCTATCGCATTGCACCGGGAGCAAGATGGTGAGCGTGAAGGAGAGGTTGAGCACATCAGCAGTCTGGTCCGAACTGGAGAAAATTCAAGACCCGGAAATTCCAGTTCTCACCCTGGTTGAAATGAAAATCATTCGAGACGTGAAGGTGGATGAAGACAGAGTCACCGTAATCATGTCGCCGACATTTATCGGCTGCCCTGCGCTTGAACATATGAAAAGCGAAATCCGGTCGCGTTTGCAGGCAATCGGCTGCGACAACGTGAGTATTGAGATAACATTTTCGCCGCCATGGTCAACGGATATGCTTGAAGAAAGCACGCTGGAAAAACTCAGAGTATATGGCATAGCACCGCCACCACGCACAGAGCCGGAGCTGTCTGTCGCCCTGAACAGGCCGGTCAGTTGTCCTTCCTGTGGCTCGACACAGACCCGCATGCAGGCACATTTTGGGTCAACACTATGCAAACAGATGTATGTCTGTGAAAAATGCACGCAGCCGTTTGAGAGATTCAAGCCAATCTGAATTTCTCCACGTGATCCACTCGAAAGTTTGATAATAGGAGGAATATTGAAAGTACACCAGTGGTGCAGCATTGTTTGCGGGGTGTTATTCATTGCAATAGCATCTGCATTTGCACAGGCAAAAGAACCCGTTAAAAAAATGGTGAAAGTTGACGAGCACAATCTCTTGGGCACATGGTGGGTGAAGCACGATCTTGGTGGTTTGGATGGTTATCAATTGGAGCGAGGCGGAAAGCTCACGCTGGTAAATCTGTACCTGTGGAGTGGCGAACGCTGGCAAGTCCACAAGGATACTATGACGTGGGTAATGTCGGCGGCCAATCAAAAACCGGAAACAGCACGTTACCTCATTTCCAACCTTACATCAACGGGCTGTACGCTAAGGCCGCTGACTGCGAACGCCGGGAGCAAGGAAATCCGTCTGCATAAACATAGCGGCGCCAAGGTGACAGACTCATGGGTAGGGCGCTGGTCCGGGGAAGGCGACGGGTTTATGGACATCATTCCGGATTCAACGGATTACAAAATTAACATTCAAGCTTCCGGTAAACTGGGTGAGTATAAAGGGAAAGCGGAAGGTACCCGTATCAAGTTTACAAGGAATGGCGCCGTTGAATATATCACCACGGGCAGCGAAAAACTATCTACAGACAGCAAATCCGCTGCCCCAAAGAGAAGCCTGAAAATAGAGAAGGGGAAAACTTACTGGCGCGAGTAGCCGGTAAGTGTCCTTTGAACTCCCATTCATCCACCCCTTATTTCATCACCACCATCTTCCTCGTCTCTGTGTACCTACCACTCTGCAATCTGTACAGGTAAACACCAGACGATAGTTTTGAAGCATCGAAAGATGCATTGTGCGTTCCAGCTTGCTTTATTGAGTTCTCCAGAACGGCAACTTCACGGCCAAGCAGGTCATAGACAATGAGCGTAGTCAATCCATCTTCTGGAATTTCAAATCCTATCTGTGTCACCGGATTGAAGGGCGAAGGGTAATTTTGTTCTAATTTGAATTTTGGATGAAGCTGTTCCGTTCCGGCTTCTGCTCGATTTGCAAGCAAACGTGGATTTTGTGCCATTGAGTCATCAACAATCGTGTGGACGTGCACAAGCGAATAGACAATATCCCCACGACGCTTGGCAATTCCGCGTAGTGAAGGCTTGATTTTGACTTGACGACCGGCGAGGGGCTCTAATCGGTCTTTTAGCCTCAAAGAGAGAACGGTATCTCGAGGAAAGACGCCTTCACTTCCAATTCGCTTGATCACCTGGCCGCTATTTGCATCAACAAGATCAAACGATAAACGTAAATCTCGATCATCGCTCCCAAACAACCCGATTGGGGTGCGAACCTCAACCGAACCTTCAACAACCGCACTGTCTATATTTACCGGCAGTGCGATTGCACCGGTAGCAAGATGATTCCATGCAGAGTTTTCGTTAAAGCCGGGTAGCTCATCATCAACTTCAACAAACGGAAGATCAAGAGTCATACCATTGGTACGCTTCAATGAAACCTTGGATAGCTCAATAGCAACATAACCAATTGTATCTCTTAATCCCTTTTCGTTCCGTTCACGAACGCCGACAACCCTTCTGCTATACTGTTCAGCAAAGGTTTGCGCACCCACTTCAGGTCTGCTGAAACTCGAGCTGCTGATTTGCAGTGCATAGGGAGGACCGGATGTTTGCATTGACACAAACCTGCTGCTCGACATTGGTTCTCCCGTGCCCGATGCTGCCAGGTTTGCATTAATTCCTGCCCCTGCAAGAGAGACGCCAGACCAAGTGCTTCCGGTTTTTGTCGCATAGTAGACGCTGGTGCCGTTGTCCCAAGTCATCACAAGATTTCCCGAAGACATACACGTAATGGAAGGTCGAAAATAGTCAACGGAGGACTGCTGACTGTTATATTCCTGTGCAGCAGTCCAGGTTGACCCGGTTTTTCCCTGATACATGACCTTTCGTTGTGCACTTGTCACGGCGTCACCTTCAAGATAGTCATCGCCGTAGTTTTCCCATACAATATGCACTTTTTCACTACCTGCTGTGCGAGTATCTGACGCAACTTGAGCCGCCTGCGCAAGAGGTCCAACACTCGCCGGCACAGTTTGCTGGCCGCCAACAGTGCCGGTAACCAATCGTAAGAAAATATCATGCAAGTTGTCGTATGTAATATACATGCTCGGTGCGGTGCTTCCGTTTGTCAAATATGGTGTGGATATGCTGGGGTTAGAGAAACCTGTTGCGGTTAATGATTGCTCACTGCTGCTCCAATCCCATCCGCCATTGGTAGATTCTTGCTGAACGAAACGATACCGTAAGCCGTTGTCACCTTGCCATACCATCATAAGTCTTGGTCTTGTCCAGGATCCGCCCACCATCCACTGGGTATTCGTTCGACTGATTACCGGACGAGTATTTACGCTTGAACTGATACTTGTTGTGTTCACGGTTTGAGGGGTCTGCCAGGTCCCTCCTTGATTCTCGCGGAAGTATAATGTGTAGGCTGATCCGGAGAGCTTCCTATAGATTGTGTAGATATCTCCAGCTCCTGCTTGTGTTATTGCCAAAGAAGGCGAACTAAATCCGCCCGTGTTATCGCTGACCCGGAACTCGGAATCCATTGTTGAACTGAGAGTAGAGGAGGTGCACATCCATATCTCCGCTGCACTTTCGTATGCCAATGCTGCGCCATCGTTGGGTTCATATACCAGCTTCCTCTGGCTATTACTGGTGATGGCTGTTGCAAGCGATGAGCCGAGGTGGGCTTTGAAGTTGGCAGTCACGGTTGCACTTGATTGAGTGAATTCGACTGACGTTTCATAACTCGCGGACGAGCTAAGATTTGCTCCTACAGTGTTCCATCCGAGGAAATACCATGTGAAACCTGGGTAGGGGGTCGAGAGCGCGCGGACAGAATAGAACGGCGAACCACCACCAAACTGCTGATTCATAAACGCCCCCTGATACTCCCACCAGTCGCCATGATTACCAACCGGGCTGAACGGCGAAGAGACCTGATGGAATATAGCTTCACTGCCACGATTGCGCACGCCATATTGGTCTACTGTGTCAATAAGCCATGGGTCTTTGAATTCAATGCTTCCGATGCTGAGTCCGTCAAGGAGGTTTCTTATGGTAATGCCGGAGTAATGTCTCGCTTTGAATTGTGAGGTCCATACCGAAGCAACCGTTTGATTCACTTCAAACCCATGATGGTTTGTAACGTCATTGATTGTCAGTTCACCCCTTCTCCAATGAAGATATTTCTCTGAAGAGTTGAGAGCCAATCCCTGATAGGCTCTGAGGGTCTCCGGCAGGCCGGGATAAAATCTCAATGTTGCCGGTACCGCGTATTCATGAAAGTCAGAACCTCCTTCCCAACGCCCGATGGTGGTTCCTGTGAGCAAATCAGAATTCTCTGCCCGCTGTTCCAGTGTCACTTCCCTTCCCATCATTGACGGACGATACAGCGTCATCTGTTCGATCATTCGCGTTGCCTGGCCAGGCGTGAACTCTCTTCTGCAAGCATCGTCCGTATAGTTCATGTAGTTGCGAATCGGATCATCTCCCGGAGAAGGGCATGTGTTTCTCGCTTTTGGGCATCCGCCATCTTCAATCGGCGTCATTTCATACGGAGTATCATCTACTTCATCCCCAGGAGGGGTACAGTCGAGTCGAAACGTGTGATATAAACCAAGACAGTGGCCCACCTCGTGCACAGTTACATCTCCTGTTGCATAGTCCGTTTCCGAACCCCCGGGGAGTGTCGTGTACTTTATTTGCATGCTAATCCTATAATCGCCTTCGGACGTTTGATTGGGAAGGAAATTTGCGTTTCCAAGAAACCCCTCGGTAATGGTATAAAGATTGAGAACATGAAATGGATCCACAGCGAGGTTCTCTTCCATTTGGTATTCTGGGCCCAACTGCCTTGACCAAAGAGTATTATCAATTCGCTCAATGGAGTGAAGAGTAAACTGAAAAACAGTAGTGGAAAAGGCTGAGTTGATTACATCAAGAAGATCAATAACCTGCTGGTTTGTCACGTCGCCGGTAGTACCATCATCCCATCGAATAACATGAACAGCGATTGGAATAACGACCGGCGTTGTAACGATAGAGACGCTTCCAAGCTTGAGCCGTTCCTTTGTTAGCTCCTCAAGAGACTTGGTTTGATTAGCTGTACCAGAGGATGTCCCGCACCAGGGAAGTTGACCATATGCCTCACTTAAGAGCATGGGTTGTATCATCAAGAAACTCACCAAAAGCAGTACGTTGAGAGCGTTCTGCCCTCCTCTTAATGGCCGGTTCTGCATGTTTTTTCCTTTCCATGTTGGTTGTGAGAGACCCGACACGAATTACCTTCTTCCGATAGCCACACAAGCTCTGTTCCCGACGCTCCCCACTGCAATGACAAGATTATTCTTGATTGCAACAGTTCCATACGCCCCGAAGATTTGTGTCTGGTTGTAGAAGTTTGCCCATGTTGACCCGTTGTAGTGGACGATCTCTCCAAAGGAGCCAACAACAAAGAGATCGTTCAGGCTCCCCCGAACTGCACCCGATTCATAATTTGTCACTGCACCGGGTGGGTATCTGTTCCAAGTCAAATTTGAATTGATGTCTCGCTTGCGATGCACACCTGAACCAACGACGTAATACCACCGATCGGGGCTGAACCAAATGCCGAGTATAGGCCAGGCAATTCCGGTAATGGGCATAGCAGTAGCAACATCTGTGTCCACTCGCAGCACCCTCACTCCTGTGTTGACATCTAGTTCTGAAGCAACACAATAAATGTCTTGCTGTCCATTACTTGGGTTGCGTCCACCCCAGATGTCCCATATTGACAACGTCGTCCCGCTCTCAATCCGTTGCCAAGCGTTGCCATTGAAATGGGCAATGAAACCATTTGTCCCTACTAAATAAACTTTGTTCTCATATCCAAAGATCTTAGTGAAGTCCCGTTGCCCATAGCCCAATGGCATGCAAATCCGTTGAAACACTTGCCCATTCCAGTGGACAAGAGAAGCCAATGACGCAATCCAAATGTCATTTGGAGACAGGGCAAAAATACACTGTGCGGGATAGAAACCAACACCAACTTCATTTCCATTTTGGTCACAGCTTGGGAACAAAATACGGCTAAGGCTCCACCTCGTACCATCCCATCGGGCAACATTGTACGGGATAGGATCAATCTGTCCCGTCGAATCTCGTAGATAAATTTCTCCCACGGCCCACACGTTATTCTCATCAATAATTGCCACATCATTAAGCTCACTCGAATTGCCATCGCCAAGCGTGTCAATTTGGAATGTAAAGCTATGGCTTGTCGTGTCAAGCGTCGTAAGCGAAACGCTCAGGCTTGAGTCAAGCACTAATGTATCACGCATCCGGTAGGCACGGTAGGTGTAGTTTCTATGGAGTGCAAGCGAATCCTGTAAAAGCACAGTATCAATCGGGGCCATGCCTACAGTGAGTACAGGTTGTCCATTACGGTGCAATCGGAAAGCTCGTGTTTGTACAGTATCAAGGAATCGCACGCGCAGGTACGCATCTGTCAATC
>CAZWIN010000055.1:0-11597 GCA_964633855.1 uncultured Chitinophagales bacterium | reverse complement strand
GCAGGGATTTGAGTTCCGCCTCCCGTGCAAGCACCTGCAACTCGAGGGATGTACGTTCGGCAATCCGCGATGCCTCAAACGTAAGCAGAAGGTAGTGTACAACAATTGCGAGAAGGAAGAGCAACACTCCGCCGCCAAAAAGAAACGGTACGCTCGCCTCATACGTGAGGTGAAGTGCAGAACCCAGTTCTACCCACGCCAGGGCAGAGGACCATGCTTTTGCCACAATGTTCCAGAGGGAAGCCGAAAGCGTGGCCGCTCCGAGCGAGACCAGGCTGAGTTTAATCAACCCGGTCTGGTTAAGTGGAAATGCCCTGCAGAAATAGAGTGCCGAGAGCGACATGAACGCATATACGACCGCCATCGGCATGGCGAAAGCAATAGTCTCGCGGAGGGGGATTGCGGCGGAAACACTGAGTACAACCGCCAGCAATACGGAAATGATCAGCCATGCAGCAATGTAGAGGAGAAGCCTTTCTCTGTATGCGAGAATCGGGTGCATGTGTCAGTTTCTGATCTCCACTCCACCCATGATAGCGTACCCCTTGATGATGAGTTTTTTTGCCGAGCCCCCTTTTTGTGGACGGGTTTTGTCGTCGAATCCACCGAGAATCGGCGTTGCCTGTATTGACACTCCCCAATCCTCCGGGACTTTGATTTCGATGCCGCCCCAGAAAGCAAAGACGTCAATCACGGCTTCCGATTCCTTGATGGCTGCCTGGCGAAGGTCAATTTCACACCCACCCATGATGGCCGTGAGCTCGCCGCCCCTGAAATCCTGGCTGTTGCTGGTGCGGCCAAGCCCGCCGAGGAGAGCGAATCCGTTGATTGTCTCGCTGCTGTCCATCTGTCCCGTTCCGATTGCACCTGTGGATCCTGCGCGGTGCCGCTGTGTTGACCTCCACATCAGGGAAGCGCCGAGGCCGATCAATAACAGCGGCCAGTAATCTCGAAGGCGAAAATCAATAACGTCAAGTTTGTTCAACAGCATCAACGTGCCCACAAGGGCAAACAGGACGCCGCCCAAACGGCCCGGCGCCCCGCTGGGTTGAAGAATTTTGGAAACGCCGTAGAGGACAATCAGAGCAGGCCAGTACCTCGTAAAATCGTATGCGTAAATAATATCCAGGTTGTGCAGGGTAAATATCACGCCGATGGCAATAATGATCAGCCCGAGCACTATCTGGGGTGTGATGAGTGCAGTTTTTTTATTTTCCATAACCTTCCTCATTGAGCAATGTTTGTGACGGCCGGTGGCCGAAGGATTCCCACATGACACTGACGCCCCATGCGATGATTAGAAAGGGCCAGGTATCGGAAAATCCCAAATCGAACCACCTGTTCATTGATACCAGCAGCCAGGCGCCGATAACGGCATACCAGAATCCATCTTTCTGTTCCTTGGGGCGTACCGATTGCATAATTTTTTGTGCGCCAAACAAGATAAGCAGCGCCGGCCAGTATCGCCAGAGGGGCAGGGATTCAATAATTCCCAGGTTCATGAGAATGAGCGTGCCGCCAAGGATGACGAGAAACCCGCCGAGCCAGTACCGTGATACGCCGTTGTGTTGTCTGTTCATTGTTCCTCCTGATAGTGTGTCAACTCTGGCTTAAGATACGCTGACACCTGAGAAATGCTGCGGGAGAATCGGTGAATGGCGGCATAGGGTCGGTGAATGGAGGGAGAGAACAGGGCAAAAGTCAAAAAGGGGGGCGAGAGTCAACTGTCTCAAAAGAGACGGCGATTACCAATTGTCAATGGAAAAAGAAAGCCCCAACGTTTCTGTGTTGAATTACTTTGAACGTTGGACTTGTAATTGTGAACCCATAAGAATCCTGTAGGCCAACAACGCCACACCAAATCCCACGAACCATGCATAACTGTAGAGGTTCATAAGAAAGGAACCAACCACTGCCGGGTCAATGACCCTGATCGTGCCGAGAAAACCCGGGATGTTGGGTGCAATCCCAAGAAGTAGTGCTATGATTGCAGCAGGATTGAATCCGTTGCTGTATGAGTATTCACCATCACCCTCATACAGTTGAACCGGATTGAGTGACATACGCCGGACCCAGAAATAATCGCAAATCAATATTCCTCCAATTGGCCCGAGGAGTGCCGAGTAACCAACGAGCCAGGTGAAGATATATCCGCTTGGATCGGCGACAAGCTTCCATGGTTGGATGAGGATGCCGATGATTCCGGTAATCAACCCGCCGATACGGAATGTGATTCTTGAAGGCCAGAGATTTGCAAAATCATTTGCCGGGCTCACAACGTTTGCTGCCAGGTTCGTAGCCAGGGTGGCGAGGCAAAGAGAAAAAAGGGAGACAGCAAGGACGAACGGGTTTGTAAACTTCGTTATGAGAACAACAGGATCCCATACGGGAGCACCGTAAATGACAATCGTCGCAGAAGTAACTGCAACACCGATGAATGCATAAAGAGCCATGGTTGTCGGCAAGCCTATTGCCTGTCCCAGCATCTGGTCGCGCTGCGAGTGCGCATATCGTGTAAAGTCAGGGATGTTCAGCGACAACGTTGCCCAGAATCCGATCATTCCGGTGAGTGAAGGAAAAAAGACGGCCCAGAATTGCCCTTCTTTCGGCCCGCCGGGAACAAAGTGTGAGGGCTGAGACAGCATCGGCCCGAACCCTCCGGCGCGTTCATTTGCCCACCAGAGTAATGCCAGCCCGAGCGCAATCAACAGCGGGGCCTTGATGTCCAGCAGAAACCGGATTGACTCGATTCCCTTGTAAATGACAAACATATTAATGCCCCAGAAAAACATGAAGCAGGTGAACTGGGCTATATTGATCCCTGCAAGCCATGGCGGCAACAGGTCCCACGAGGGGACATAGATGGTGACTATTTTGTAGATAGCCCAGCCGCCGATCCATGATTGAATGCCGAACCATCCGCAGGCAACGAATGCCCGCAACAGCGCCGGAATGTTCGCTCCTTGCACGCCGAATGATGCCCGGCAATAGACGGGAAACGGGATGCCGTATTTTGTGCCTGCATGTGCATTCAGGATCATTGGAATCAAGACAATTGCATTACCGAAGAAGATCGTCAACACTGCCTGATACCAGTTCATCCCTTCTGAGATAAGTGATGATGCGAGCATGTAGGTCGGGATACACGCCGACATCGAAATCCACAGAGCGGCAATGTTATACGTACCCCACGTTCGTTGCGAGACTTTCGTTGGAGCAAGGTCCTCATTGATGAGGGGGCTATTCCCGAGGGTCGAGAGGTCTGCATCAACGAGTTCGGTAGAAAGTGGGGTCATGGGGCTTCCTTTGGTGATAACTTCAGGTCAAAAGGCAAAAGGTAGTCTGCAGAGCGTGTGGAGTTTATAGAGTCGAAGGCTACTCATAAGGTAAACATCATCTGAATCTAATGGGAAATATCGTTGACCTGAATGAACGATGGTCCGACAACCTGACGTTTACTGAAAATGAATGAAGAAGAGACATCATGAGTCTGTGAGTTGAATATCGGCTTGTCGATGGCGTGAATGTTGCAACGACCTCTTTTTGGATGAGACAGTCTTTGGACATTATCGCAGAATCAATTGGCCGCTCTGGCTCACCTTGACAAAGTAAGCTTTTCCGGGTCTGAGTGTATCGGCCGGGGCATAAAATCCTGAGTAAGCAAAATAGTCTGATGAAACAATGCCGGGGGGAATTTGGATTATGGAATCGGAAGCGGTTGGCAGTGAGATAGATCCAATCAGATTCCATCCTGCCACCACGGTGATCGTATCGCGCGTCAGGCTTTCACCAATGATAGTGTTTGTCTCAGGCGCGGGAAATTTGCCCCAAAAACCCAAACCGTTTTCCATTGCAAAGGATTGTTGATACCCTGATTCGGGACTAAAGCTGAACATATGGGGAAACACGGAATTGGGGAATAATTGTCGAACCGAGTCTGTGTGTGTAATCCGGATAATAGGATTGGATACCATATTCCAACCGGAAATCAACGGAGTTTCTACCATGCTGTGATTTGTCGTGCCGGATACCAAGAATGTCTGGTTAATACACTCGAAGCACGAAGATCCGGTAAATGTTATTTTGAAAGTGCCGTACCATGATGTGTCGCTTGTGAATTTTCCTCTGATCGAATCTGCGACAGTACACCCACCCGGTAGGGTTGCGGAAGCAAAAAACGTACTGTCATTACAATTGAGTACGCCTGCAAGCGGAGGAGTTGACCCTGAGGGTGACCCGGTAATTCGGATGTTACCGCCACCCAGATTTTTGAAGGTCCATGCAGAGTGATTGAACGACACAAGACCAAAGGCGCACGAGTAAGAGACTGTCGGGAGGGAAGAGTAGGTTCCAAAGACTATACAATTCTGAGCTGAGGCATGTGCCACGATCAAGCCGGTACAGAGCATCACCACAAACGGAAACTTGTAGAGCCCGAAGCCGGTATTTTGTTTTTCGACAGTCATGCGGTCACTCTAATTCTCATATTTCCAATTCCGGCTCTTGCCCTGAGCCATCCAGTCGATTGCTGTTTCGAGCCGCCGGATTCTTGTTTCCTCGGTCTTTGCTTCTGTCACCCATTCGACATACTCCTTTTTGTGGGAGTAACTGAACCCATCGAATGTAGCGAACGCTTTCTTGTTCTTTCTTACCGCTGCCAGAAAATACTCCGGGATAATGAGTTCCTTCTTTTCCTTTTTGGGTTTGGCCGGAAGCTTTATCCCGTCATCATTCAGTTTCTTTGCCTGTTTGATAAAGTTAATAATGATGTTGTCGGGAGGGAGATCGTCGAGGCTGGTAATTCTCCCCAGATTTCCCATGGCTTCGCCTCCATGCGAGAATCGTTCGCCCAGGTATCCTTTCGGATCTTTCAGCAGTTTCGATTTCCAGAAACCGAACACAGCATGGTGTTTGAACGAGGCCATACTGCAAAACGGCCCCTTGTAGTCAAACGAAGCAAAACTCCATTTGATGGTTTCTTCCGCTTCCGGGCAACCCTGATGAACCAGTTTCCGGAGATGCCTCAGGATGGGTTGTGCGAATGGCTGTGCCTTTGCAATGTACGCGTCAACGCGCTTGTCTTTGGTTCCCATATTCCTCTTCCGTTGGGATTAGGAGGGTCAGTTTTTTGGAGCTTCAAGAGGGAGGGGCTTTCCTGATTTAAGGATTTCAACGCCCTGCTTGAACCTCTTGTGGAATGTGGATTCAGTCAACCCGGTTGCAAGGTTTGTCTGTACTTTTCTTTTCGAGACGATTGTCACCTTCGAACTTTTCCCGCCTTCAGGTTCGACCCACACGGCGATAGCAGAGCCTGCCGATACAAAGTTTGCACCGACTGTCGTTACCATGTACTGCTCGTCCTTGTGTTCCTCAATGGTTTCCGCATCCTCCCAGCGCAGCACTGCTTTTGCGATTTTCCAGCCTTCCTCAAAGGTCACGGGATAACTGACAACCGTCCCGTCACTTTTTGCTTTTATCGCGTCGCCAATCGATGCACAGTTGAAAAACACAAAAGTTATACAGCATGCGAGAAGATATGCAATAGGCTTCATAGTGAGGTCTCCTTTTGCTTGAGATTGCCTGGTTACAAATCCAGGGCCGAATACAACATGCAACCGGTTACTTCCACGCTCCTGCATATGTATCGCGTTTGATGAACCTTCCCCGTCCGGCTTTGCCCTGCCACGCGCCGTTATCAACAATAATTTCTCCGCGTGAGAGTACTGTTTGGGAATCGCCTTTGACCTTGAAGCCCTCAAACATCGAATAATCCACACGCATATGATGCGTCTTCGCGGAGATAGTGTGTTCCTTGTTCGGATCCCAGATTACAAGGTCGGCATCACTGCCGATTGCGATGCTGCCTTTGCGCGGGTACAGCCCGAACATTTTTGCCGGGGCAGTGGAGACAACCTCCACCCAGCGGTTGAGGGAAATGCGCTTCTTGTTCACGCCATGCTCGAAGAGCAGTTGCAGGCGGTTCTCCACGCCGGGGCCGCCATTCGGAATTTTGGCGAAGCTGTCCCTTCCCAGTTCTTTTTGCTCATGAAAGCAGAACGGACAATGGTCGGTGGAGACAACCTGTAGTGTGTTTTTGCGAAGCCCTTCCCAGAGTTTATCCTGATGCCATTTTTCGCGCAATGGGGGAGTGAACACGTATTTAGCGCCTTCAAAATCGGGCCGGTCAAGATCTTCGATTGACAACAGAAGATACTGCGGGCATGTTTCTGCAAATGCCGGGATGCCACGGTCACGCGCCTCGGAGACTTTCTCCAGTGCATCAGCCGAGGAGAGATGGACGATGTACACCGGAGCGCCCGCCATTTGTGCCAGCGCAATGGCGCGGTTCACAGCTTCGCCCTCCGCCGTTGTCGGCCTTGTGAGTGCATGATAGATGGGGGCGGTCTTTCCTTCTGCGATTGCCTTTTGTACCAGGAGGTCAATCACCCCTCCGTTTTCGGCATGCATGCAGACGAGAGCGCCGTTCTGTCCCGTCTGCCGCATTGCCCGAAAGATCGTGGCGTCATCCACCATCAACACGTTGGGGTATGCCATGAATAATTTGAAACTCGTGACCCCTTCACGAACCATTTCATTCATGTCTTCGAGGTGGGCTTCCGGCAGGTCGGTGACGATCATGTGAAGGCTGTAATCCACTGTTGCCTTCTCGCCCTTCTTCCACCATGTATCGAGAGCCTCACGGACTTTGGTTCCCTTTGCCTGGATGGCAAAGTCAATGATGCATGTTGTTCCACCGAACGCGGCAGCCCGTGTGCCCGTTTCAAAGTCATCGCTTGATGTTGTTCCTCCGAAGGGCATATCCATGTGCGTGTGCACATCAATGCCTCCGGGGATGACATACTTCCCGGCTGCGTCAATCGTTTTGTCCGCTTGAACGTTCAGGCCGGCGCCGATGGTGGTGATGGTGTCTTTTTCAATGTAGATATCGGCGACGTAATCCTGTTCAGCGGTGAGAATCCGGCCATTGCGAATAAGGGTGGACATGAAATTCCTCTCGAATACAAAGAATGAAACTGCATTACTATAAGTGAACAATTACTTCTTGTACATGGCTCCGAGGACTGCGCCTGCGATGGCGCCCCAGAGAATACCGAGGATGGTAAACGTCCATGACAATCCGTACGGGAATCCTGCAATCATAAGATGCACAAAAATCCATGTCGGGAAGCTGACGAGCACGCCGGCATATACTCCGTATGTGAGTCCGCCTTTCATTCCGCCGCCGAAGCTCGCATACACCTTATCGTAGAACCATGCGAAGACAATCACGGCAATGAAATCACCGACGATAAACCAGGTCGGGTCCTCGCTCTGATTGAAAACATCAGGCATGCTTGTGTACGTATCTGCCAGCATCATGCCATGGACAATGAAATCGAAAACATTCACCGCCAGCCCTGCGACCAATACTGCAATCCAGAACTTGCCGCTTTTCATGTTTCCTCCTTGGAGATTTGTGGATGTAATCCTTCAGCACTGCCCTTCGGGAATACTCAAATCACAAACGACAAATACCAGACTCAAGTCCGTTGTTGTTTGGTACTTGTGATTTGGCTCGTAGTTTGTTGCCTACATCCATGGTTCATCAGCGGACGGCCCGTAAATGGACGGCACTTTTCCATCAGCCATGCGGAGATAGATCGAGAACTGCCCGCGGTGGTGGATGGAATCCATCATGAGCATCCAGAGGATATCGCCGCTGCGCACGTCACCCATGGTTTTCGGAGCGACCATGAATTTGACTGTTTTGTTGAAGTCGCTGTCGGACATGGTTCTGACTTTGTTCATCTGCTCGCGGTGGTTACGTTCATAGGCCGCAATGGCTTCAGCAAATGTTGCCGGTGGTTTGGGCATGTTGGCAAAATCAAAGTTTCCCGTTAATGCGCCTGTAACAAGTACGGGTTCTTCGGTGACAATGCGCCAGGCAAGTTCCATGGCAGTAGGGCATTTTGCATGGGGACGCAGATCGGATTTGCTGGCAGGATATGCCTTGAGCACTTTCGTTGTGGTCGCGTATTCACGCTCATAGCTGTGAATGAATTGTTCTTTTTCTGACATACAGCCTCCGTAAAATAATTGAGAATGCGGTAATAAAATCCAAAATCCTAATATCGAAACTCCAAACAAATCCTAAACAGCAAATACCAAACTGTAAAGGCCAAAGACAATAAAAGGCAAGATTCTAATCTCAAAATCTTAAACATTATAGAGTAAGGAGGCAGTAAAAGACTTACAGCGATTTTTGTAAGATAGAGCCAAATATCTTCATAAGTTCCGTTGCTTCTTGAATGAGGTCAACCTGTTCCTTTTGAAGTTCAGTCTTCGGCAACGTCAGCTTCAGCCAATATGCGCTTTCTTTTGCTTCCTTGCGGGAAATCTTGATGTGCATAAGGAAATCTTTCTTTCCCAGAGACTCATTTGCTTCAATGTAATTTGCGCCTACTGAACCGGCGGATCTCACGAGTTGGCTTGAGATTTCATTACTGGATACTATTCTCGGAAGGTTATTCACATAACGAACTACGCGCTTAGCAAATTCAAGTGTTCGTTCTTCCAAATCAAAGCGTCTATCTTTTGGCGAATTCGCATTTCGAGCTTGTTTCGGATTTAGTATTTCGACATTCGGGCTTTGCATCTTATGGTTATGGCTTTTTGAATTTACACCTAATGTATTTCTATTCCGTGTTTCTTTTGAAATGCCCTCAGGTCTTCCCACTTCATAGGTTGGGGGAGCTCTTTGACAAGTTCATTCCAGGTTTTTGACTGTGTACCGTCATCAACCCGAACCATGGATATGCAGCCATCCACCGGACAGACGATGTGGCAGAGCCGGCATCCAACGCAATCGGTTTCGCGGACTTTCGGCTGTTTTTTGATTTCCGTGGAGCCGTTGGTCCGTACTTCTTTCTGTATCAAATCAATGCACTGGTGGGCGGTGTCTTCGCAGGCGATATAGCACAGGTTGCATTGGATGCATGTTGATTCATCAATGCGGGCAACGGCCTTGAAGAGGAGGTTGAGATTGCCAAAGTCACTGATTGCGGGAAGCGATTTGCCGCGAACCTGATCGAGGGAGGTAAATCCTTTTTCTTCCATCCAGTGTGACAAGCCCTCAATCATATCCTCCACAATGCGGAATCCGTAATGCATTACCGCAGTGCACACCTGGACGCTTGAAGAGCCGAGCAGGATGAACTCAAGCGCATCGCGCCAGTTGGAGATGCCGCCGATGCCGGAAATCGGAAGATTGATTTCGGGATCAGTGGCGATTTGCGAAACCATGTTGAGCGCAATCGGTTTGACGCCCGGGCCTGCATATCCGCCATGTCCGCCCTTGCCTCCAACGGAGGGTTTGAGTTCCAATGTATCCAGGTCAACACCCATGATGGTGTTGATAGTATTGATGAGTGAAAGCCCGTTTGCTCCGGCACGTTTTGCTGCACGGCCCGGAAAGCGCACGTCGGCTATGTTCGGGGTGAGTTTTACCAGCACGGGAATCGTCGTAGCCTGCATCACCCACTCGGTAATCATCTGGCAGTACTCGGGTACCTGTCCCACAGCGGAGCCCATGCCGCGCTCGCTCATACCATGCGGACAGCCGTAGTTCAGTTCAATGCCGTCGCAGCCCGTGTCAATGGTGCGCTTCACCATGTCATGCCAGACTTCCTTCTTCGATTCCACCATTAATGAAGCGATGACGGCACGGTCGGGCCAGAGCTTTTTTGTTTCGGCAATTTCGCGAAGGTTCACCTCAATCGGCCGGTCGCTGATGAGCTCGATGTTGTTGAGCCCGAGAATTTTCTGCCCGTTGTAGTCCACGGCGCCGTAGCGGTTGCAGACATTCATGACGGGTTCGCCGATGGTTTTCCATACGGCACCGCCCCATCCCGCCTCAAACGCCTTGCACACCTGGTATGCCGAGTTGGACGGGGGAGCGGAAGCAAGCCAGAACGGGTTCGGTGATTTGATGCCGCCGCAGTTGATGCTAAGATTGACCATAGAAGAAGCCTCCAAAATTCAAATAACAGAAACCAAATAGCAAGTACCAAACAAAACTCAAATACCAAATAGCAAACAAGAGTCAAACAACTTTGTTTATGATTGCGCTAAGAATCTTCAACAACTCGGTTGATTCCTGGAGTAACCCACTCCGTATTGCCTGATGCTCATCTTTACACTCGACCAATTCCAGCCAGTATCGGGTTTCTTTTGCTTCCTTACGTGCTATTCTCGCCCTCATGAGAAAATCCTTCTTCCCAAGAGCTTCGTTTGCTTCGATGTAGTTGGCTCCTATCGAGCCTGAAGAACGAACAAGTTGCCTACAAATTTCAACATTGGCAATAGTCTTTGGGAGTGCGCTAACAAAATGGATAACATCTTTTGAGAACTTTAATGTCCGTTCTTCAAGGTCGTATTGTGTATTCTTGCCCGATGCAGGACGATCGATTTGGGTTTTCAATATTTGGTACTTGTTTGAATTTTGGAGTGTGGTTCTTGGAATTCTTATCGAAACACCCATTTATCAATTCCATGTGCAGCGCGTTTGCCGTCGGCAGCAGCATTGACCACTTCTTTGCCCCCGTTGATACAGTCGCCTCCGGCGAAAAACTTCGGGTTGGCGGTTTGCAGCGTTTCCGGGTTCACGGTAATCTTCCCTTTGTTCAACGTCAATCCGGGGATTGTGGCGACAAACTCCGCCTGGACATTCTGTCCGACAGCTTTGATGACCATATCGAGGGGAATGCGGAACTCGGAACCGGGGATCGGCTCCGGCCTCCGTTTTCCTTTCTCGTCGGGAGCGCCGAGTGTCATTTGAATACATTCGACAGCTTCGACATGTTTCGTTCCGATAATCTTCACCGGCGAGGAAAGGAAATGGAACTGCGCGCCATCGCTCTTTGCCAGTTCGTATTCAAAATCGTATGCCGACATTTCCTGGCGGCTTCTGCGGTAAATGATCATCACCTGTTCGGCGCCGAGCCTGCGCGCCTCGGTGACCGCATCAATGGCAGTATTGCCCGCGCCAATCACCGCCACGCGCCTGCCGACATCCACCGTTGACCATTGCCGCGTTGTGACGTTCTCAATGAAGTCCAATGCATCCACTACCCCGGGGAGGTCCTCGCCCGGAATACCCAGCCGGGTTGAAGATTGCAACCCGACCCCAAGGAAAATCGCATCGTGTTGTGCGGCGAGTTGCTCAATCGAAATATCTTTCCCTACGTTAACGCCTGATTGTATTTTCACACCGAAACTTTGCACGAGCTTTACCTCGTTGAGGGCGTCTTCCTGTTTCATTTTATAAGGCGCGATTCCCCACGTATTCAGTCCGCCGGGCTTCGGGTTGGCGTCGTAGATGGTCACATCGTATCCGAGCAACGCGGCTTCAGCCGCGCACGCGAGTCCTGCAGCGCCTGCGCCTATGATGCCGATCGTCTTCCCGTTCTTTGGTGCGGGGGTGAACAAGGGGGGCATTCCGTGCGCAAAGTACCAGTCTATAGCATAACGCTGAAGGCGGCCGATTACAATCGGCTCCTCGCCGCGCTCGTTGTACACACATGCACCTTCGCAGAGCA
>CAZWIN010000054.1:7070-11604 GCA_964633855.1 uncultured Chitinophagales bacterium | reverse complement strand
GAACAACTCCGGCCCATCGCAGCACGGTACAACAAAAGCGTCGGACAGCTAGCCGTCGCTTGGGTGCTGATGAACAACGCTATCACCTCGGCGATCGTCGGCGCAAGAAAAATCACCCAAGTTCAGCAAAACGTCGGGGGCGGCGGCTGGAGTCTCTCCTCCAACGATATGGAGACCATCGAGAGTATTCTTAACACCAACTGAAGGATATAATGATGCGACCATACATTATGTTTGCAATTCTTGCAGGCGTTGCGTGGGGAGTCGGAGGGTACTTTGAAAAATCCGGCATGCGTTTGCTCGGATTGCCGCCAATCGTTGGCATTACCCTTCGCACAGCGATAGCACTTGCAGTTCTTGGTGCAATCTCGGTACCTGCCTGGCGGGCAGCAGATACATCCAATATTCAGGCCTGGCTTATGATCATTATCGGCGGAGGAGTTGTTGCCGGGAGTCTCGGTATGTGGAGCTTCTACTCCTCTCTCTCCATGTCTGAAAACCTCGGCGTTACGCTTGCGATTGCTTTTGCATGTTCTCCGATAGCCGGTACGCTTGTCGGTCTCGTACGTGGCGACCAGCCTATGAATCTCCAAAGCGGGATAGGGCTTGTTACAATTGTCGCAGGCATCATTCTTCTCCAACTCTCTCACAAACCCGGCCATTGAAGACACCGCGCAAAGCTCCGAACAACTCCACCCGCAGGGAACAGCTTCCATACCTGCTTGACCTTCTCGATGACGAAACTCCGGTTGTCAGGGAAAATGTCACATATGCGCTGGAGGCCTACGGAACCTCGCTCGAATATTGCCTCTCTCAACTCAATATCCCACTGACAGACATTCAGCAGTCTGTCCTGGAACCCGTGCTGAGAAAGCAGCGAATGCAATCTGTCGGACATTCATGGCTGAGTTGGAGGAAAATCCGCGGAGAGAAGGAGAAGCTTGAGCGCGCGATGATACTGATTGCTGAATTGCAATCGGGGCGAATGGAAAGCACGCGCATTCCCCTCATGCTTGACAGCCTGGTGGAGGAGTTCCGTGAGCAACACAAGGAAATCAATGCCCTCACACTTGCACGATTTCTTTTCAAAGAAGTTGCTCTGAAGGGCGCATCAACAGAAGAGTACTTCTCACCTCATAATAGCAACCTCGTACATGTCATCACACACAAAACCGGGATACCGATCAGCCTCGCAGTGATATACATCCTGACCGGATATCGCCTCAATTTGAAAATCGAAGGATGTAATTTACCCGGACACTTTCTTGCCATTGCTGATGTTAACGGAAAGACAGTGGTAGTGGATTGTTTTAATGACGGAAGGTTGATCCGCAAAGAACATCTTCAGGAGATAAACGCTGCAATCACCCTCAATGATATTCTCAAACTGGAGTGCCGGTCAAAAGAGATTGTAGCGCGTGTGCTCAGAAATCTCATCCATGCATATCAACAGGCCGGGGATTACCCCATGGCGAAGTTTCTCGCAGAATTGCTTCAGTCGCCGGGGGAGGGTATCCACGCCTCTTGATGAGACGTAGCACTCCTCAAGGCAATACGACTCCCGTCAACGAGCCGAGTATGCAGGCACGCTTTTCTTCAGAAGGGTGCCGGCATGTGTGGCTGCAAAGTACTCACCCGACAGGTTCAACACGAGCGATGTAACTGCTTTCCTGTCTTCCATGGAGCCGAGCATGCTCCATGTTTTTCCGTGATTCACGGAATTGTAGACTCCTCGGGCAGTGCCAACCGTGAGATTGCCCTCCGGCCCCGCAATGATGGAACCGATATGCAGGTCTCCAAGAGTTTCCCCCAGCAAAGCCCATTTCTTCCCGCGGCCGGAAAGCACATACAACCCGCCTCCATTTGTTCCGGCATAGACATCTCCCTGCTCATCAACTGCCAAAGCCCGCACTGTAGTGCTTCGGAGGCCCGAGTTTTTTTCCTTCCAGGCAATGCTGCCGCGTTCAAGAACATATACCCCTCTATCAGTGCCGGCAAAAACCCTGTGCAGACGATCGACAATAAAAGCATTGACAAACTGCCCGCGTAGCCCGACATACTCCCACTCCGCGCCAATCGAGCCCAGCCTGTACACACCACCGTAGGCAGTCCCCGCATACAGAACGCCTTCATCCTCTGTCAATGCAACAACTTCCTGATTGCTCAATCCGTCGTTGATTGCAGTCCACGTCCTGCAATTATCGGAGGAATAACAAACTCCTCCGCCAAAGGTTGATGCAAAGACATGTCCCCTGCCATCCCGGACAAGCGACATGACATTCAATGAAGTCAGCCCGTTATTTGCATCGTGCCATGAATCCGCCTTATCGGTTGAGATAAACACACCCTTGCCAAACACACCGGCGAGAAGATTTCCCTCGGGGCAGAGGGATAAACACTGAACGATCTCGTTTTCAGGGGATTCCTTGACTTGCCATGCAGGCGTACTACTGTAGGAAAGCGGGGCGATAACTATTGCAAGCAGAACCGCGGTCAATCGATAGGTCTTCATGATTCATCCTCCTCGATGCGTTCAACAATCACCAATTCGACCAGTTGAGTTGACCAGCACATCATGTCTCCAACACTCTATGACGGTGTTACCACATAAAAGTTTCGGAAGCTCCGCGAAACTTGAAGTGCCCCAATCGTTAGACTAGGCCAACGGTTAAAAGGTTGACTTTCCGGGGTTACGGTATCAATCGGGCAACAACCCGGAAGCCGATATCCTGGCTGGAGTGTTCGGGTTGAAATGCATCGCGGTAAGGAATATAGAGGTAGGCAATACTTGCACTATACCACGAACCGCCCCGCGCAACCCGCAATCCAGGGGTGTCGTCATGGTTTCTCTCATCATCGTTATTATACGGGTTCTTGCTGTTGAATGAGCGATTTACGGACTGCGTCCACTCCACAACATTGCCCGTCATATGAAATAAACGGAAACGGTTGGGACGATACTTACTTCGCGTTGCTTCAATACCTGCAACGGTTACCGGCTCCCAAGGGTTCTTTTTCCAGTTGTAATCTCCAACTTCATGATCACTAATTGTCATTCCCAGCGCATAGTCAAAATTATCGGGCCCGCGCGCTGCTTTTTCCCATTCCGCCTCCGTAGGAAGTTCATAGAGCCAATGCTTCCCTCCGATTTTTCTGGTCAACCATATGCAGAAAGCGCGCGCTTCGTACCACGTTACGCGCGTCACGGGCTGGTCAGGACTCCCGAACCGTTGATATTCAGGCGATGATGGCACAAGATCGGCACTGGAGTGAGACTTTGTCTCTGCTCTCCACTTATTCCCCTCTTCAGACCAGTTCAGTGGATTGGAATAGCCGTTTGGATCGGCAAGAAATACCCTGAATTCTTCATTCGTCACTTCAAACGGCGCGACAAAGTATGATGTTAGCCAAACATAGTGCTGTTCTCCGGGATTCTTCCTGTCGCCGAGCAAAAAGTATCCGCCGGGAATACAGTCGAACGGTTGTGATTGCGAAAGGGGGGGGGGGAATTCCGCCGGACCCGGGCGCAGGGTTACAACAAATGCCCCTTCTTTATCCGGGCCGGATCGGAAACCTGTGAGTGGAACAGGGAGAAAAAATGAGCGGCCGCTTTGTGTGTATTCGACAAAATAATTGCCGGGGCGCAACCAAATACTTCTCTCCGGCATAGCAAGGGCTACCGGGGTGGAATCGGAACGGAACAACGTAAAGGCGGATGGCGAAAGGTTGGTAACGATGAGCTCTGATTCGCCGGCGTCATAATGTCGGCGCTCATCGTTTGATGAGGATGCAAAAAAAGAATATGTGACATAACCCAGAAAGAGAAGGCAGGAGAAAGCAAGGAGAAGGCCGGCAATGTTGCGGCCTTTCACAACGTCACACCATGATTATTATGCCCCGGTACTTCCTTTTTCCTGGAATGTACCAAAGACAAAGTCCCATAACGGAGAACTGACGCCATAATTGTACTCATCGGTCTGGTAGTGATGGCGCATGTGATGGTGTTTCAACCAGAGCCCGATATTGCCTTTCATGGGAAAATGATGCGTTGCGTAATGGAGCATATCATAGCAAAGATAGCCGGCAAGAAATCCCGGGAAGAAGGGCCATATATTGACCTCACCGAGCAGGGCGACAAACAAAAAGTAGAAAAGCATGGCTAATGGCACACTAATCACCGGCGGCATGACAAGCCGGAGGGAATCGTTCGGGTAGTCATGATGCACGCCGTGCATGAGGAAATGCAATTTCTTTCCCCATTCACTATGCGGCTGATAATGAAAAACAAACCGGTGCAACAGATATTCTGTCAATGTCCACACAAAAACTCCCGCAAGGAAAAGTCCTATAATACCCGCAGGCGACATGATAGGCTCGGAACCGGCCCTGTAAAGGAAATAGCCGATCACCGGAAGATAGACGACAAGCGGGATTGCCGGATGAACGTGGGAAAACATTTCAAGAAAGTTACTCTTGAATAATCTTGCAGATTCATCCTTGTTGGAAACGAAATTCTTTGGCATGACATTCTCCT
>CAZWIN010000054.1:5243-7060 GCA_964633855.1 uncultured Chitinophagales bacterium | reverse complement strand
ATGTTTGTCCCGGCTGCAGACTCATATATCCTGCCTTCGAACCAACCGGATTGAGAGCATCAGAGGTATCAATACCCAGAGCATCAAACCGGCAATCAAAAGGAAGAGGCTTATTGTCTGTCCGCCCAAAAATCTCAACATCGCAGCGCCTGCTGCACCAAAGATAGTAATATTGTCCAGGATAATCAACGCAGCCACACGCACCATGTCCACAGGATTACCGAATAACGAGAGGAAAATACACAGATTGGACATCGGTCCGCGAAGGAAAACCGTTCCAGCAATCGCCAGCATGTCATAGAATATGACAAAGAAAAACCAGAGGAACAGCGCCACGCCAAATGCCCTGGATTTTCTGCCATTGAGTGTAGCAACCAGAACCGCAACGCTGAGAAAGACAACGGACAGCACAAGAGAGAGGAGAACAAATGCAGCGTAACGAAGCAATCCCTCGGACCCGCTGACAAAAATAATGAGTGCGCCTGCCAATGTAAACCCCATGAGTGTGGATACACCAATGGAGATAAGCACGCCAAACCATTTTCCGATCAAAACCTCTCCGCGGCTCAACGGTTGGGAAAACAGCAACTCCATGGAACCCTTATCTCCTGTAAAGCTCACCGTTCCCATGGTGAGCGCAACCAGGGGAATGATGTAGAGTACAAGGTTGAGCAGTGTGGCAGAAGTACGTGTGAAGTTCTGCATTCCCGAGAATCCTTCCGCAAGAATTCCGAAATACGAAACGCTCAAAATGAGAACGCCAAAAACCGTGGCAAAAATAACCGTCCACCTGTTTCGCACATTGATGACGAATTCCTGTCTCCCTATCTCAAGAATCGCTTTGAAATCCATCGTCATTCCTTTTCACCTCCACGCCCGCGCAGAAACAGTTTCATGCCGACTGAATCGGAGAATGCAATCTTGCCGGATCCCATCGGTGTCATGATATCGGTTTGAATGATAACCGCCCTGTCTTCCGGTATCCATCCGCGTGTTTCATAATCTTTCACAAAAACTGTGGATGTCCCGGAATTGTCTCTCATGTTGCGGTACTTGATCATACACCCGATGTCATCGAATTTGGCAACCTCCTCTTCACGCGAGATAATCTCGGCGGCATACCGCTGGTCAGAAAACGCCATTTTACAGAATGTGCAGACATCTTCCGGATAAATGTCAACAGGTCTTATTTCCGAGGATCCGCACCCTAACAGAGACAACACACCGAACAGAATTATCCTATTCTGCATCCTGCCTCCATCCCACATATTGCAGATATGTATCTTCAATAGTCTTGTTCCCGTTGAATGGTTGGCGCAGATTGTCAGTCAATTCCTCGGCGACAAGTTTCCCCCCCACAAAGATGCCGACGCGATCGGCAAGCTGCTCTGCTTCCTGCAACAAGTGTGTTGAAAAGAGAATTGTTTTCCCGTTTTCTTTCTGCCGCAAGATGAACTCCCTGAACGTTTTGACTCCATGCGGATCAAGATTTGCGGTCGGCTCATCGAGCAAGAGAATGGGGACATCGGCAAGCGAGATCACGCCAAGACCAAGGCGCTGAATCATACCCCCGGAAAACTCGCTCACCATCTTGTCTGCGATTCCGGAGAACCCTGTGCGCTCCAACATTTCATCCACCCTCGAGACAGGGAGTTTACGCATACGGCAATAGAAACTCATCACCTCACGTGCCGACTGGTTTTCCGGAAAGATCACACGTTGCGGAAGGTAGCTGATCAGCTCCCTCACCTGCCTTGAGTGCTTTTGCACATCCAAACCGCTGACCAATATCCTGCCCGATGTGGGAATATTTAACC
>CAZWIN010000054.1:0-5233 GCA_964633855.1 uncultured Chitinophagales bacterium | reverse complement strand
AGCGTTGAGGTTTTTCCGCTTCCATTGGGCCCGAGAAAAGCAAACACCTCACCTTCGCGAACATTAAAAGAAACATCGTTGACGGCCGTGAACCGGCCATAACATTTCACAAGATGCTCGGCGTGAATAATCATATCGCTCCCCTCAGCAGGCGAGTAGAGAGCACACTTGCAGCAATCAGAAAGGTGAGCGGCAATACCACAGCATGTCGTGCGGGTTGGGGCTCCTGAAGTTCTCTTGAACGAATTACCTGCACAGCGGGAATGGACCCCAGAGTAACCGCCTGCATCAGAGGAAACCTGTCTGCCTCTTCGTTGATGCGCAGAACAGGAAATGCCTGCGAAGATACTGCCAGCGCCTGTGACACCGGGCTGTACAAATACAGGCGAACATTCTGGTTTCTTCCCTCAAGATACTGAAAGACATTCTGGATCTTCATTTCCACATCCCCAATGCCATCTCCATCCAGATCGTATCCATCGTAGCTGCTCCAGTAATTCCCTTTTCCAGCGAGGCTCCACTCCGACCCTGTACGTTTCCCGACAATAACAAGCGGCGTGAGATTGTCAATGAAGTTGTTTCCGCTAAATACATTATTCTCTGAATTCTGGAACATTTGCAGCGCGATGTCGTTTCTTGCAACAATGTTGTTCTTCAGAAGATTGTCTGTTGAAGCTTCGAAGAACATCCCCACAACGTTGTCCGCTATAACATTGGAGTCTGCACGCAAGTCGTGACAATCCTGGAAGAGTATCCCGAACGATGCATATCCCCTGTTTCGTGCAAACACATTGTGCCGCATGACAATGCCGCGCGAGTACATAATCGCCGCACCGGCAACATTGTCATGAAATGCGTTGTAGAGGAATGTATTTGAATCGGCATACATATAATGCAGGCCGTACCTCACATTATATGATTCATTGCCCTCAATCCACGTGTGGCTTGCATTCTGGATGTAAAAACCGTCCCTGACATCGGTAATGCGGTTTCCGATAAACACATTGTGCCGGGAATTCCATATGTGCATTCCGCTCCCGCGCTCACCGACTTCAAGTTCTTTTCGTCCGGTCAGGGTATTGTCTCTGACGATATTGTACCCTGCCTTAAGTATGTACACCCCGAACAGAACATCCCTGAGCTCATTACGTTCGATTACATTCGCATTGGATTTCACAAGCAGGCCGGCATCTTCATCCACCAGCATCGTACCCGAATGTTCAATAGTCAGCCCGGCAAGAACACAGGAATCAGCCAACACCATCAACACACTGCCCACACCATCGCCTCTGATAACGGTGCCGCTTTGCCCGAATATGACGACGCGTTTTGTAAGCGTCACATTTCCAAAATACTTTCCCGGGGTAAGGACAATAGTATCTCCCGGCATCGCTGCATCCACAATCTTCTGCAGCCGAACAGGTGGCTTTGCAGTGTGCGTCGAAGCCACACTGTTGCATGCCCCCAGCAATAACAAGCATACCAGAAAGAAAGAAGCGAGGCTACTGCCTGAAGTGAAACCTTTTTGTCTTTGTCTGGAGACGTTCATTTCAATCTTCGAGTGGAAAGAACCTATATACCGGCACTTCTGCCGGCGATCCACGACCTTCGCGATAACCACACAGCGATAAGAAACACCAACGGCACAACGGCCATGCAATACGATCCCGCAGCGGGGAAGCTGTACACCTCAAAATTTGCCATGGTATTATGTCCGAACATTGGCGGTGTAAACGGCGGCACCTTGACCGCTGCAGTCTGATCCAACTCATGGCCATACAGATAGAGCTTGTGATAAAAACTCCAAAGCGAAAAAAGGCCGAAGTAGGAAAACAGCACAAACACATCCACTAATTTCGAGATATCTCCCATGACAACCACCCGCAGGATGAGCAGGATTACTCCACCAATAACAAAGGGGATCCATTTAAATTCCGTGAAGTCTTCCTCCTTCAACGGCCTCATTCCGATGTAATGATTGAGGGAATTGATCTCCTTAAGGTCATCACGATATTCGTTTTTCCCTCCCTCCAGTTTGTAGGAATGAATGTTCAACGTAAGCCCTTCAGGAAACTGGTTGGAATAGAGAGACATTTGCCAGAGCGGGAGAAAGAATGTCGGCAGCAGTGCAATAGCCGCGAGAAGCAGCAGAAGCCGGCTTCTTAAATCAACGGGCGTTTCGAAGAATGAAGTGGCTTTTTCCACAAGGTGTTTCATCTCTGCCTTCCTTTCGCTCACTCCTCTCCCGATTTCCAAGGAGGTCACCGGGAGAAGGAGAAAGTGTCTCTGATTACTGAAGCGCCATATTCTTACTTGGGCCCGGTGTTTCCTTTGCGGCCGTCCCGCTTCCCTTCACTAACAGGTACCCTTGCATTTCCTGGTGCAGTGCGGAGCAGAAATTGGTACAGTAGAAAGGATACACGCCCGCCTTGTCAGCGGTGAATTCGATCGTCTTTGTTTCGCCCGGGTCAACCACAACATTGATATTGTACTCCAAAATACCAATGCCGTGCAGCTCATCCGTTGTTTGTTCAATATTGGTCACATATATGGTGACCTTGTCACCTTTATTGACTTCAAAGGAAGTCGGTTCAAAGCTGGACCGCACCATAACCATATAGACTTCGACATTCTTTCCGTTGCGGACGATTTTCGAATCTTTCAAATCCCAGATCGCTTTGGGATGTTTGTTTTCTTCTTTGGGATAGACTTCGATCGGCTTCAGTTTGTCCGCCTTGATCATCTGCGCGTTGTGTGGTTCCGGCTCTGTAAATGCATCATAGAGCAATGACATTTTCTCGCCATCAATGTCAATTAATTGCGAGGATTCCGGCTGGGACGGCCCGACACTCAGGTGGCGGCCATGCGACAGTTTGTTCATTGCAACCAAGTACTTGCCATCAGGGCTCTTGGTATCGCCCTCTGCAGCACAAAGATGCCCGATATTGTAGGATACCGGAATCTTATCCACCACTTCCCATGTTCCGAGCTTCCATTTTGCAATAGCACTCTCCACAAAAAGTGAAGTGTATGCATATCCCTTGTCATCGAACTGGGTATGCAGCGGCCCGAGGCCAACGTTGATCTCGGCATCTTTCACAGCATCATAGTTCAACACCGGGATACCGTCTTCATCCCCGGTAAAGTTCTTGTTCCGGATGGCAGTCTGGATTTTTTCAAAATTGAATGCCGTCGTGATACTCTGAAGCTTGCCGCTCCCGATGATATATTTGCCATCCGGAGACACATCCACGCCATGCGGGGATTTTGCAATGGGGATGAAGTAGACAACTCCGGGGACATCCTTCGGATCAATGACTTTTGCTCCGCCGATCATTTTCACTTTCCCGGATTTCACAGCTTCTTCCGCTGCCTTCCAATTCACTGCAGCGAGATAGTCACGATCTTTTTGTGTTGACGTCACCTCCAGCTTTCCGGTCGCACGTTCCGAGTTGTAACTCGTCCAGAACGCCCATCCATGGCTCGGCCCTTTTCCCGCATCGCCGAGATCAAAATCAAACGGAGGCATCATGATTTCCCATCCAAGGCTGAGGTTGCCGCTCTTTGGATCGACGGCAACGCCAACAACAACCCCTTTGTACTTCGTTGCATACTCTTCAATCTTCTCGTACGTCCCCTTGGGAATGGGTATTGAAAAACGCGACGCTGATAAAACGTATTCTGTATTCTCGGTAACGAATGTTGAACCATGATTGCCCGACACATTCGGCAGCGGGCCGAGGATTTGCTTGGTCTTGAAATCACGCAGGTCTATACGGGCAACCCGGTTGTTCGCATTGTCGTTGACAAACAGCCAGCGGCCATCATAATCGCCATTGGTCTCGCTGTTTGCCGGATGATGAACGTCCCCCCATGTATACCCGCCGAGCATATCCTTGCTTTCCTTGTCGAACCCATAACCCGTTGCGGGATAGGGAGTAAATACGGGAATAGTGGAGATATGGCGCATCGAAGGAACACCATACACATAGATCTGACCGGAATGACCGCCGGATTTGAAGATGTAATATTCATCGAGATCACCGGGGGCAACATAGCTTTTTAGTGCCGCTTCCTGTACATCGGAGCGGGCTTCCGTCCGTCCGGCACCTCCGCGTCCTTTCTTGTCATCACCGCACCCAAACAGCAAGGCGGCAACAATAACCAGGACTGTCAGCAGCAAGAGTTTTGTGTTCATTGTTTTTCTGACTCCTCATTGAGTTGATGGTTTGTGGCGGGCCCAAAGAGCAGCCCGAGCATTGCTGTAACAGCCATGCATGTTTTATTATTTCGCTTTTGCAACAGCAACTTCTTTTTGTTTCAGTTCGTAGGCCATGCGGAGTTTTGCAATGGCCTCGTTTCTTTCCTCCGGCGTGAGGGTGATCATGGTGGAAAGCACGACCTCCATCGTACCGGTGGGCTTTGCAAGAAAATCATCCAGCGTCCGGCCAAACCTTGACTGTACATCCTGCACCGCAAGCGAAAGATCAGGGCCGATTTGCGCAGCAGCCTCTATCCCGAGTGTGGAAACTGAATGACAAACAAAGCAGTTTTTTTTCACAAAGAACGAGCCGGGACCGTTCATCATTCGTTCTTCTTTCTCCAATTCCTCTTTCGTTGGCAGATCCTTGAAATTGTGGCCGGGAATATATTCGATGGGCAGCCGTTCCTTTTTCCAGCTCATCACCAGCATGGCAAGAGCCTGGGCATCGGCGCTGGAGAAATTGAAATTCGGCATGACCGTCTCCGGCACAAGTTCCTTCGGGCTCTTGAGATGGGATACGTGCCAGGTAAATTCAGAAGCGAACCCCTTGATTCTTTCGTAATTGAACTGTTCCGGAGCTTTCATTCCTTCCCATGTCAAATCGGGACCTACCGTACCTCCACGCCCGTTAATCACATGACATGCGCGGCAACCCCGTTCATTCACAATACGTTTTGCTTTGTTGATGTAGTCAAGCCCTGCCGTGTGTCTATCGTAACGATGGCAAGTATTGCAGTTCATCTGCATCAGGGCTTTTTTATCATTTACGACATAGAATTCTCCAAGCTCGCTCCCCAGCAAAGGCTCTTCCCAATCCTTGATCAGGCCATGGGCGCTTTCCATATCAGTTGCATATCCCTGCCCGCCATGGCAAGCCGTACAACCGAATTTCTCGATCGGGTGTTTTGCAAGTATTTCCTTCGTGTGTGTACGATACGGCTCCGGTGCGTTTTCCAAGCCCTTCCACTC
>CAZWIN010000053.1:7519-12033 GCA_964633855.1 uncultured Chitinophagales bacterium | reverse complement strand
ACAACCCTTATCCTCAAGCGCACGATTGGCGCGCCAAGGTTGAAGATATTTGAGGCATGGACCAACCCCGAAATGCTCACACAGTGGTTCGTCGCAAGCGATGAGTTTATTCCCGGTTTTGCCGAGGTCGATTTGCGCGTCGGCGGGAAGTACCGCATGGCAATGAAACACTCCGTAAAAGGAACGGAACATGTGGCGACGGGGACGTACAAAGAGATTCAATCTCCATCTCGACTCGTGTTCACCTGGTCTTGGGAGGGGGAACAGGCAAATGGCGAAACGGTTGTCACTATAGAACTTCATGACCTTGGTGCTTCGACCGAGGTAGTGCTAAAACATGAATTCTTCCAGTCACAGAGCCTTCGGGACCAGCATGCGATGGGGTGGACCGGCTGCCTTCAGAAACTCGAAACCCTGTGCCACAGTTAACGTATCTATTTTTATCTGCCCGAATACCCAGTTGTGCCGTTTAGTAGTTCCATAAACCAATAATTAGAGGAGTAGTTATGACGGAAAAAGATATGTTTCTCAATTCGTGGCAACGCGAGTTTGTAACAACGCTGAAGATTCTCAAACAACTTCCAGCGGACAAAGCAGACTTCAATCCCACAAAGGAAAAAACAAAATCGGCAAAAGAGCTGGCAGAAGTCTTTATCCAGGAGCTTGGCGTCACGGATGGTGTTGTAAAGGGGAAGGTTGACTTTGGCGGGCAGATGCCGAAGATCGGAACCTATGCAGAGGTTCTATCGACCTATGAAAGCACATTCAAGGCGATGGTTCCCAAGGTGCAGGGAATGTCTGAAGCGGATTGGAATTCAATGATTACCGTTCCAGTTGGGCCGAAGCAGATGGGTGATGTTCGCCGCGCTGATATGTTGTGGCTGATGCTGATGGATAGCGTGCACCATCGCGGGCAGTTTTCCATTTACTTGCGTCTTGTCGGTGCAAAAGTCCCTTCGATCTATGGTCCCTCCGGTGATGAACCCTGGATGTAGGCGAGCCGAGGGTATTAAGTGGAAGCAGCCTTGACAGGCTGAGTTTCGTGAGGTTCCGTGTGATAGTCGACAGTGTCTATTTTCACGAGCGATCTGCAATCTTGTTAGACCAAGGCGCTGGTGAAGAGAGGTGAAAGATGTTGATTGCCGCAAAGAAGTTGCTCTTTGGTCAAGTAGTGAGAGAATCCTGGCCAGCAATGTGTTGGCAAGCCGTGGCCCGTTTTGGGTTGGGGTAGCCTCGGCATGATTTGGCTCTGTATCTTTGCCCATCTTCACTTACAGGGAAGGCAATCAAAGACACCAAGAGACGGTCCTCTACCATCGCTGGCAATTCGGCAGTACGAACAGCCATAATTGTTGGAATCTGTGTGAGGTTGAGGTACCTCGTCAATGTCTGGAGGCACCCTAAAATTCCATTATCGAGCCAACCACAAGTTCTCGCATGAATTCTGGAATCTCTCTATCATAGGTGGTTCGTGTCCCCGCTACTCGACGACCGTACAACTTCTGTTGTGCGGTCGTTTTGTTTTAGGGCCTCTTCCAGCCAGGGCGTGGCTGCCGGTACCCTTCGAATGTAGAACCTAACGACGGATTTCTTCCTGTCAGGAACCCACTTCTTTCATACCTAACGAACTTTGAGTCACCATTCCGGGGTTGTTTTTTTCGATCATTTTTCTTTTATTAACCGCATCTGCCCTGTGATTTCTTAAATCCTGTCTGTTGGGGAGCCCTGCCACAGCTCCTCCCGCGAATTCCCAATTGTGTCAGGCGGAGCAATCGCTCATGAATGATAATGTCACAGCTACCCAACCTGCTCTCCTCAGCACAAAATTTTTTATTCCCCATACAAGAGGGAATGCCGTATCTCGTCCGCGATTGACCCAGGTACTGAATGAGGCCGTGAACCAGCGATTGACATTGGTCTCTGCGCCTGCGGGCTTCGGCAAAACGGCTTTGCTGAATGAGTGGATTCCATTGAGCAAGCGATGCGTTACATGGCTTTCGCTTGACAAGAGCGACAATGACCTGGTGCGGTTCTGGACATATGTGATTGGTGCATTGCGGGCTCTGCATGATCAGTTCGGGAGGAATACGCTAGCACTTCTCCAGTCACCCGAGCCGCCGGCTCATGATGTGCTTCTGACGAGTCTGATTAACGAGATCAACCAGTTTCCGGATGTGTTCGCACTTGTTCTTGATGACTATCATGTGATAGAATCACATACGGTTCACGAATCAGTTTCATTCCTGCTGGACCAGATGCCCCGCAATATGCATTTGATAATTCTCAGCCGTGCTGACCCTATGTTACCGTTACCCCGTCTTCGCGCCCGGCGTGAAATGACGGAACTGCGTGTCAACGATCTCCGGTTTACGCACGAGGAGTCTGCATTGTTTCTCAATGAAGTAATGAAAATCGACATCGCGCCTCATGATGTTGCGTCACTTGATCAACGCACGGAGGGTTGGATAGCAGGCCTTCAATTAGCGGCGCTGTCAATGAAGGGGCGTGGGGATGTTCCTTCGTTTGTCAAGGAGTTTACCGGCGATGACCGTTACATTCTGGATTACCTCATTGAAGAAGTCTTTCAAAGCCAGCCAGACGATGTGCAGCAGTTTCTTCTGCAGACATCCATTCTTGACCGATTGAACGGGACTGTCTGCGATGCCATTGTGGGATTGGATAACGGCCGTGAGATGTTACGCCGTTTGGAAAGAACCAACCTGTTTCTCTTCCCTCTCGACAATGTGCGGGAGTGGTATCGCTATCATCATCTCTTTGCAGACTTGTTACGCATGCGTTTGCGAAAGCTACAGCCGGAACGTGTTAACGAATTGCATGTGCGCGCCAGTGTGTGGCTTGAGGCACATGGGTTCATGGAAGAAGCCATCCATCACGCTCTGGAAGCAAAGGAGTGGGACCGTTCAGCACGGCTCATTGAGGTGGTGGCACTCAGGATGTTGGGACGTTCGCAGCACGGGGTACTTGCGAAATTGATCAAGGCGCTACCCGATGAGGCATTGGAACGGCGCCCGGATTTGTGCCTTTGGTACGGCTACGTCTTTCTGCACTTTGCTGATTTTGACCGGTGCGAATTCTATCTATCGAAGGCGGAAAATGCGTGGAGAGGAGACCAGAGCCACAATCTCCAACTCGGCGCTGTATGGAACGCTCGCGGGCTTGTTGCATTTGGGCGTGGCGATCAACGCGCGACGCTGGAGGCAAGCCAAAAATCTGCGGCACTTGTGCCTCCCGAGAATCCCGTCGAACGGGCAATCGGCATGATGACTTACTCCCTCGGATGTTTACTGGATGGCCGTCTGGATGAGGCGGAGATGAGAATTGAAGAGTCAATTGTTGCGAGTGAAAAAGCAGGTCATTTTGTTGCAAATCTCGCTTCGACAACTTGGAAAGGGTTCATCCAGGCGTCACGCGGCAAATTACGCGAAGCAACGACGACATTGCGGCATGCGTTGCGGCACGAACATCTCGGGTTTGCGAATGCGACGATTGCCGCGCATAGCCTGCTTTGCAGCCTTGAGCGAGAGCGGAACAACGCAGTTGACGCAGAAGAACATTTTAACAGATGTCTTGAGATAAACCGGCGTAGCGGGGGTTGGGGAATGAAAGGATGGTTGCTCATGCCACCGAGCGTCAGAGTGATTGTCAGAATGCTTTGGAAAAACAACCAGACGGAAAAAGCTCTTCGGTTCCTTGACGACCAGATGGAATTTGCCGTGAGACACCGTAACGAGATGGCCGGATCCCAGATCAATGCGCTTCGTGCAGAGCTCTGGTTGCACGAAGGGAAGATTGAAAGATCAGTCCAGTGGATGGAAGGCCGCAATTTCGGAGTTGACGAGAGGATTACGTTTGGAAGAGAAATTGAACATCTGATCCGGATACGCGTGTTGCTTGCCCGGGAGGAATACAGTGAGGCAAACAGGGTGTTGAAAAAGTGCAAGCGTGAGGCCGAATCCGGGGGTAGAATCCGTTCGCTTGTTGAACTCCTCGTGCTTGAGGCCTTGGCACGCGGGGGCCCGGGCAAACCGGGCGAGGCGGTCGAAGCGCTGCTCCAGGCTCTTTCCCTTGGCGAACCGGAAGGATATACGAGCGTGTTTGTGGATGAAGGCGAACCGATGGTGGGCTTGCTTCGTGAGTATGTAAGAGTAAAGAGAAAGAAGGATTCCGGCAACTCAAACGCGCGCATCGAGAATTACGTGGCGAGGCTGTTGGCTGCATTTCCTGATGACCTGACCCTTGCATCAGGTAAACGTGCTGAACAACTTGCGGGGATGCCGGCGGAATACCTTCTTGACCCGCTCAGTGACCGCGAGATCGAGGTCCTGCAGCTCATTGCCACCGGACTGGGTAACGGTGACATCGCAAAGAAGCTCTTCCTTTCAACAGGAACGGTGAAGCGGCATGTCAACAATATCTACTCCAAACTTAACGTTCACAGCCGGATGGAAGCTGTGACGAAGGCAAAGGAGATGAAGGTGTTGATCGGATAAGAG
>CAZWIN010000053.1:0-7509 GCA_964633855.1 uncultured Chitinophagales bacterium | reverse complement strand
CCTGCTAGAAAACATTCAGAACATAGTTCCCCACGCCATTACGCAACCATTCTCTCATCGCCCCTTCAAAGACAAGGAAATCAAGGAAGAGTAGGTGATCTGAGTTCATATTTCAAGCCATTTCCTCAACGATCATGAGAAATTGCAACTAGTCTCCACTTTCTGATACCTGACTCATTCCTCCTTGGAACTGGTTGGTGCCTGCTATCCTGTCCCCGCCCCTTTCTTGACCTACACCCCCGCTGCAGAATGTACCTATCGGTACATGCCGGTACACCCGCTTGTCAAGTATCTTACTCCCGTTCTTAGAATTTACATCACCGCCCGTGCTGCCGCTACGGCAGATGGGCCAAACATACATAAGGAGGATTTATGAAAGAAATCAAACGCTGGTTCGGCTGGACTGCGGTTATCGGTCCCATTCACATGTGCGAACAGCTTCTCTTCGGTATTGACCAGCTTGATGAATTGAAGGGCTTTGCCGACTCATATTATTCGATGTTCAGCAATCCCAATTATGGAACAGTGCTGCTGGTGATGCTTTCGTTCACTCTGATAAACCTGATTGTGTATTCATTCCTCAAGGGTGGCCGTTGGCCGCTTGTCGCAATCGGGCTTTTTGCTTTCATCTCGGTTGGGGAGGTTCACCACATTCTGAAGACGATTATCAACGGCTCATACGATATTGGTGCAACTACCGCGGTACCGTTTTTCCTTTTTGGTGTCATGCTCTCCCGTGCACTGTGGCGCGAGTACAGGAGGTCATCCGAAGTTCAATCCTTTTCGGCTGGGATGCAGCAAGCCTGAACTACAACAACCAATACCAAAAAACTCTTAAGCGGCACCTCCACGGTGCCGCTTTTTTGTGGGCAACAGGACTTTTTGAATTGCGGAGTACAAAGAACAACATCGAAGCATCACAATACCGCCTCTTCTCATCAGGGGAATTCAGGGCAAAAAAGATAGAATTCAGCATAATTCGCGGTTGGGACCCGTCTTTCGTCAGAATGTACCTTTCGATACATGGTGCTACACCCATCCGGCGAGTATCTTAAGCCCGCAAGAAACATTGAAATTACTTAACAGCGAGTTAGGATATGCCAAAAACCAGCGAAATGTATGAAATCCACGTGAAAGGCCAACTTGGCAGCGAGTGGTCCTCGTGGTTTGACGATATGACGATCACCTATGCTGATGGAAAAACCACAATCTCGGGCGCTGTTGCGGATCAAGCGGCATTGCACGGTTTGCTGGCAAAGATCCGTGACCTCGGGCTAACGCTGATTGATGTACAAAAGATTGACGGGTAATGACCCAACAGCTTATGACAATCAATTCAAACCCGGATGACACTATGCCTTACTATTTCAAGCAAACCTGGAAACGACACCTCCCGGGGCTTCTCTTCACGGTTGTGGCATGGATCTTTGCCGTGCTGCTTCTGGGTTTTGTGAGGACCTACGGTGCGCAGAATGACTTTCGAACGGTCCTCGGGGTCACGTTGGGGACGCAAATCGTTGCACACGTTGTGGCCGGGTTCCTGATCGGTTTTGCTTCAGGAGTGGTCAATATTATTCTTGACACTCACCATGTTCGCAGGCTTCCGTTCGGGGCGACCATTCTTGTGAAATCCCTCTCGTTCGGGCTGGTGTTTACCGGAGGGTTCATTCTCAACCTTTTGTTCATCAGTATGTTTGTTCCCACGGTCATGAATTTCTTTGCGAAGATTAACGATCCGGTGGTACGATCCACCATTCTGGTGGCTTTTGTCTATGCGGCAGTAGTCAACCTTGTCGTGGATTTCGTCCGGCAGGTTGACCGGAAGCTGGGCCCGGGAGAGCTCGCAAAATTTATCACGGGCAAATATCATAAGCCGCGTGAAGAGGAACGGGTCTTCATGTTTCTTGACCTCACATCTTCCACATCACATGCAGAACGCCTTGGCCACATCCGCTACAGCCGGTTGCTCCAAGACTGTTTCTTTGATCTGACGGATGTGGTTACCCGCTACCATGCCGAAGTGTATCAGTACGTTGGCGATGAAGTGGTGCTGACGTGGAAACTGAACGGGGAGAGCGGGAGGGCGAAATTTCTTGACGCCCGGTTTGCGTTCAGGGATATTTTGAAAGAGAAAGAGGAGTATTACATGGCGACGTACGGTTTCCTGCCGGAATTCAAAACAGGGGCTCACTCCGGCCGGGTTACTGTTGCCGAAGTCGGCGAGATCAAGCGTGAGATCGCGTTCCACGGCGACGTGCTGAATACGACAGCCCGCATCACGAGCAAATGTGGCGAGGTGGGAGAAATGTTTCTTGTTTCGGAGACGATGCTTGCCGCCATGGAGAAGAACGATGAGTACTCCTTTAAGAAAATCGGGGACGTCGACCTGCGCGGAAAGAAAAAGGCAGTAAGCCTCTTTGCTGTTGACCGGCCAACCTCATTTCAACCGTCATTCGCAATATGAAACATTCACACCACGTATCAGGAGATTCAATGAAAAGCATCGCGGTTTTGCTGTTCTTTTTGTTTGCACAAGCGCCTGTGCCCGTACAGGCGCAAACCAAATCCAAAGTCATTCATGTCGGCGTCGTATTGGATGCACCCTCTGAACGGAATACGTGGATCCTTAAGGAGTTTGAGGAGCAGCTTACAGGATTTTTCGTTCCGCAATACGATGTCCGGTTTGTGCCGCAGTTTACCGAGACTGCCGATGGAACGATACCCGGTATCCGCACGTCAATTGATAGGTTGATGGTGAATCCCGACGTTGAGATTGTCCTTGCGCTCGGCGGGGTTTCGTCGAATGAAATTGCGCAACGGAAGAACCTGTCTAAACCGGTGATTGCCGCCTATGTGATCGATGCCGAGCTTCAAGGGCTTCCTGTAAGGAACGGAGCTAGTGGGGTAAAGAACTTGAATTACCTGAGCGTTTCCTACTCGGCGAAGCGAACCATCAAATTGTTCAGAGACCTTGTTCCATTCACGAAGCTCGCCATACTGATCGAGCGGGTCACTCTGGAAGGGATCCCCCAACTTGGCCCGCAAGTGGCGGCAGAAGCGAAGTCTCTTGGAGTAGAAGTTGTATGGGTCCCGGCATCCTCTTCCGGGAAGGATGCCCTCAAGAATATTCCATCGGACGCCAACGCTGTGTACGTCACTCCAGTTGGCACGCTTACTGAAGAAGGGTTTAGCGATCTTGTCGGCGGCCTCATTGAACGAAAACTTCCTTCGTTCTCCTACCTCGGCAAGCCTGAAGTTGAGCTTGGCATTCTTGCGTCGTATGCACCCGGTGACGATGCTACTCGTCGTGCCCGCCGCGTTGCCATCAACATGCAGCGGATACTGAACGGAGAAGATGCCGGTGCGATACCGGTAGGCTTCTCATCATCCTCGCAACTCACAATCAACATGGCAACAGCACGTGCCATCGGTTTCTTCCCGGATTGGAATACACTTACCGAAGCAGAACTGATCAAGACACAAGAGAAAGAATCGAAGCGGACTCTCTCACTTGTCACCGCTGTGAAAGAAGCCGTTCAAGCAAACCTTACCCTCAAAGCCGCACAGAAAGCAGTTGAATCAGGGGAGGAAGAAGTCAGCAAAGCCAAAGCATCGCTGTTGCCACAGCTAATGTCCACAACGACCGCTACACTTGTAAGAAAGCAGACCGCTGAGGCAAGTTTGGGTACACAGGCGGAACGGCAGTTACAGGGAGAACTCACGCTTCGTCAATCGTTATACTCTGACAAGAATTGGGCAAACTATTCCATCGAAGGGTACTTGCAGAAAGGACGCGAGAGCGACCTACTGCGGGAAGAACTGGATATCAGCCAGCAGGCAGCTACAGCGTATCTTAACGTACTCCGCACGAAAGCCCTGGCCCAGATTCAGCGCTCGAATCTCAAACTCACCATCTCCAATCTTGAGCTTGCGCGTCAGCGCGAAGCAGTCGGTGCAGGCAGCAAGTCCGATGTGTACCGCTGGGAAAGCGAAGCGGCAACAAGCAGAAAGAACGTCATCGAGTCGGATGCTCAGGTTCAGGTAGCGCTTATCGCTGTGAATCGCATGCTTAACCACCCGCTGGAGGAGCAGTTCGGTACTCAGGAAATTGCACTTGATGACCCATCATTAATTACGGGCGAGAAGAGGTTGTTCAAATATTTCTCCAATCCGAATACGTTCAGGGTGTTCAGGGATTTCATGACGAAGGAAGGGATTGCCGCATCACCCGAGATAAAGAAGATAGATGCTGCCATCGCTGCGCAGGATCGTGCGAAGGCCTCTGCGAGCAGGTCACTCTGGTTACCCGAAGTAGGGATTCAGGCCAGCCTGAAGAACCTTTTTGCGAAGAGTGGAGCAGGGTCGCAGGGGCCTGCATTCCTGTCTTCATTACCAATCACATTGCCCGATGCCCCTGACCTAACATGGAATGTAGGCCTTCAAGTGTCACTGCCGATTTTCCGAGGTGGGGCAGACGCTGCGGCATTGGAGCAGTCAACAATCGAATTGAACAAACTCGAGCTGCAGAAACAATCCGCCCAACAAGCAATTGAACAACGCGTGAGGGCTGCTTTGCATATTGCCGGTTCATCGTATGCCAGCATTCAACAAGCGCGGAATGCTTCAGAGGCCGCACACAAAAACCTTGAGCTTGTCACAGATGCCTACTCCCGCGGCGCTGCATCCATCATCACACTGATTGATGCGCAGAACTCTTCTCTTGTTGCCGGTGAGGCTGCAGAAAATGCGGTATACAACTTCATCATTGACCTGATGAATGTTGAGCGCGCGATCGGCACGTTCAATTTCTCCCGAAGCCCTGAGGAGAAAGAAGCATATTTCCAACGGTTGGATGAATTCTATAGTTCAGCGGGAGTAAAGGTGGATTAGTATGAACTCATCTCGAACCAAATCATGAAGAACAGCAGGTAAGCCCGGTTCCTTCTCTTTCAACAAAAAGGAGAGTGGGCAGGCAAAAGCAATTATCAACAAACCAATACACCTCCGGAGGTTTTATGAAACACGTTGCAATAATCACTTCTATAGCAGTTTTCCTGGCGGGATGTTCCAGGCAGGAAGAGATCAAGCCCCAGCCTGTTCCCGTCACTGTGAGGGTAGTTCACGGTGCAACAGAGGTTGGTGGAGTGCGTTACTCCGCCAACATCAAGCCGGATGTGCAGGTTGATGTATCATTTAAAGCCGGCGGATATGTCGAGCAGATTCTCCAGATCAAGGGAGTCGATGGCCGGAACCGAAACCTGCAGGAAGGCGATCTCGTGCGCAAAGGAACCCTTCTCGCTCGCATACGGGATGGCGAGTATAAAGACCGTCTTGCCGAAGCGCAGGCAGCGTTAACAAAGGCTCGTTCCGACTTCAACAGGGCTGCACAGTTATTCGAGAACAACAACATTTCCAAAGCTGATTATGATGCAGCAAACGCCCAGCTTGAGTCTGCAACAGCACGGTACAATCAGTCAGCACAGTCACTCAAGGATTGTGCCATCGTGTCACCGATCGATGGGTTCATTATGAAACGAAGCATTGAAGTTGGTGCGCTTGTTTCTCCCGGCATGCCCGGATTTACCGTGGCAGATACGCGTTCTGTGAAGGCGGAATTCGGCGTGCCTGATGTTGCGGTCAGTGCCATGAAGATGGGCGCTCAACAAGTAGTGACCACCGAAGCATTCCCGGGCACGGAGTTCCGCGGACGTATTACCCGCATCGCACCCTCTGCAGATGCGAGCAGCCGTGTCTTCGATGTGGAGTGTACCATCCCCAACCCCGACAACAAATTCAAGGCAGGGATGATTGCAACATTGAAGCTCAATATGTCGGCTGTTCCCTCAACGCCGACGATTGTTGTTCCTCTGAACTGTATCGTGCGGCCAAAGAACGACCCTGATGGATACGCAGTCTTCGTCGTCGAAAGCAGAAACGGAATGGAGTATGCGCAAAGCCGTACCGTGAAACTGGGCGATGTCGTGGGCAATATGATCAGCGTCCTGACAGGTTTGAACGGCGGGGAGAAAGTCATCGTGCGCGGTGCAACTATCGTTCCGGATTCCGGCGCTGTCAGAGTAATACCCGGTTGAATCAACATCCATCACTCTAATACGACTTCATAGGATACATATGGCACATAAATCTGATAGCTGGTTGATTGAAAACATACATAACACCGCAAGGTTCTTCACAGAGCATCGGCACATTTCTTGGGTGGTGCTCGTGGGGACGATCCTCTGGGGTATTTTCGGTTACCTGAACATGCCGCAACGGAAAGACCCTGATATTCCAGTGCGAGTCGCAGTGGCGATTTGTCCATGGCCAGGCGTGAAAACGGAGAAGATTGAACAACTCGTCACGCGGAAGATTGAAGAAAAGATGGCTGAGAACGTGAGAGTGAAACGGGTTGAATCAACGACCCGGGTAGGCAGTGCGTTTATCTACGTAACACTGCAGGACAATGTGGATGAGACTGGAAAAGAATTTGACGACATCAAACTGAAACTGGACGATCTTAATTTGCCGGACGGTGCAGGGCCGATTACGTTTGTCAAGGATTTTGGAAGCACTGCGGCGTTGATGCTGACTGTCGCAAGCCCGAAGGTCGGCGAAGTGGAGATTTCGCTTCGCGCACGACAGGTGGAGCGGGCAATCGCCAGTGTACGTGCAAATCTTCCGGATAATTTGTTGACGAACCGGGTGGCGTTGCTCTGCTGGTATCCACCTTCCGCAGACGCAAAGGGGATAGAGTCATCGTTCCTTGAGTTCGTCCGTGTTGCAACAGCGGATGGTGTGTTGAGCGATGTGAGGGCCATACCCGGCTCCGGCTTCATCGGTGTTGATTGTCGTACTGCGTATGATAGCTTGCGCTTTGTTGCTTATGGCGCCCAGTATCAACGAGAGCACCTCCGTGCGTCGGAGTTTCATCCCGATGCGTGGCCGAATCTGGCAATCTGGAACACGAGCGATGTGAAGAAAGCAATCGCTGCCGCGGCTGGCGATAAGTATACATATCGCGAACTTGAAACTTACACCGACCTTATCAAGCGTACGTTGCAGACAGTTCCTCAAGCAACGAAAATCGAACGGGCAGGTGTCCTCGATGAGCGCATCTTCCTCACATATTCACAAGATCGTATCGCGCAGTACAACCTCCACTCGTCCAGCCTGAAGAATGTCCTTTCAGCCCGGAACACATCCGTTCCGGGAGGAGTTGTCGAATTCGAGGGGAAAAATGTCGCCATAAATCCAACAGGTGAATTCAAAAATGAGAAAGAGATTGGCGGTGTTATTGTCGGAGAATCGCGTTCTGGATCACCTCTCTACCTCCGGGATATGGTTGATATAGGCAGGGGATATGACAGTCCGCCCAAGTATCTCAACTTCTATTCATGGCAGGACGGAAACGGCAACTGGTACAGGACTCGGGCCATCACTCTGGCAATTCAGATGAGGCCGGGTGAACAAATCGGTGCTTTCGGCACTGCAGTGGACGAGGCTTTGGAA
>CAZWIN010000052.1:0-12035 GCA_964633855.1 uncultured Chitinophagales bacterium | reverse complement strand
AAATCCCTTGCGTTGATGTGAACCATCATCCGTGGTGACAAGGAGTTCATTGGACACGTTCCGCATTTCATCTTCAAGAATCAGAAGATTTTTTGTGCGGGCCCCGATGATGGTAAAAATGGTATTGCCGGAATCGCGAAGGGCTTTCGTGATGGGATACAGTTCCGCTGTTCCTACTCCGCCGCCTACACATGCAATCACTTCGCCTGTGTGTATAGGTGTCGGGTTTCCAAGTGGACCGACAACATCAAGGATGCTTTCTCCCGCCGTCTTTGAACAAAGCAGCTGTGTTGTTTTGCCGATACCCTGAACAATCAGCGTAATACTTCCCGCCACGGGATCGCTGTCAACCAATGTGAGAGGGATGCGTTCGCCGTTTTCCTCGACGCGCACCATAACGAAATTTCCCGGCTTGCGTTTCGGGGCGATAAATGGAGCCTTGATGACGAGCTTTGAAATTGTTGGGGAGAGGGTTTCCTTGCTGAGAATTTCGTACACCGTGCCTCCGACATAAAGAATGGAATGCTGAATTTCAGGCGAAAGCGATATTCACCATACTGCAAGGAAGCAACGCCCATGCCATCTGCAGGAACTGAAGGAGAAGCGGAATTGGTCTTATTCTGAGGCAGAAATACGGATAGTGCTTTGGGAAATTTCCCAGATTCGGAAGCTGGTTCGCAGGAATGAAGAGGCGGGAGCCCGCGAGGTACAGAGGTTTACTGTGCCGGTGATGGCTCGGGTGTGCCGTTCTGGCGAAATTCGCCTTCCCACCTGGCAATCACGGCAGTGGCGAGACAGTTGCCGACAACATTAATGGTTGTCCTTCCCATGTCGAGGATCTCATCCACACCGAGTATAACGGCAACACCTTCAAGCGGCAAGCCGAAGGAGGCGAGTGTCCCCGCCAGAATTACAAGCGATGCCCGCGGAACGCCCGCCACTCCTTTGGTCGTCAACATCAAGGTAAGCATCATGAGCACCTGGCTTTCCCAGGACATTTCAATTCCCGCCGCCTGCGCGACAAACACCGATGCAAGCGACAAGTACAATGTGCTGCCATCAAGATTGAAGCTATATCCTGTCGGAAGAACAAATGATACAATCCGTCGCGGAACCCCGTACTGTTCCATTGCCTGCATTGCCTTGGGCAGCGCCGCCTCAGAACTTGTGGTGGAGAAAGCGATCAGGGCGGGCTCCTTCACCCTGACAAGAAATTCCTTCAGCGGCAGTTTTGCAATCAGGACAACCGGGATAAGAACTGCAAGGATAAAGACAATCAATGCACCGTACAATGTCAGGATGAGCAATCCGAGATTAATGAGCACCGACAATCCTTTGTGGCCCACTGTTACCGCAATCGCCGCGCCCACGCCAATGGGAGCATATTTCATAACGATGGCGGTGAACTTGAACATTGTTTCCGCCAACGAATCGCAGAAGGAAAGCATCGGACGGCGTTTCTCTTCAGGTATCATCGCCACGGCAAACCCGAACAGAATAGAGAATACCACAACCTGAAGCACTTCGCCTTGCGCCACGGCCTCGGCAAAATTCTGCGGGAAGATATGTGTTATCACTTCAGAGAAGGTCTGCTTCTTTGCCGCAAAATCCGCTGCGTGTTCTGCAGCCTGAAGATGCACTCCCACACCGGGGCGGACAATATTCACAGCAACCAGGCCAATCACCAAGGCGAGTGTGGTGACAACCTCAAAATAGAGCAACGACTTGAACCCCATGCGTCCGACCTGCCTGAGATTTCCATGGCTGGCAATTCCCACCACAAGCGTGGCAAAGATCAGGGGCGCAATAATGCTCTTGATCAGGCGGATAAAAATGGTACTCAGCGGCTTCAGCGTCACTGCAATATCCGGAAATGCCCAGCCGAGAAGCAGGCCAATGCCCATGCCGACAAAAATCATCTGCGTGAGGGAGAGTTTTCTCAAAGTCATGGGGTTCGTGCAGTTGTGGTTATGAAGCCGGTGGCATTCATGCTCCATCCGGCGGGCTATAGTCTAATCTTTTTTCTTCATTATTGCCAGAGATGGTCACTTTGAGGCCGGCCCGGTACGGAGATAATACACATGCCGGTCAGGGATAACAGCGTCAAAGATTTCTTCGTTGTGGGAGATGAGGAGTATCCCTTTTCCTTCATGCAGTTTTTTTCTGAGCAATGCAAGCACCCGTGTACTGCTCTCAAAATCCAAACCGTTCAACGGTTCGTCAAGAATCAGCACGTCGGTTTCAAGGAAGAGGCAGCGCAACAGGTTGAGCCTTTGCTTTTGTCCGCCACTCAGGCTGCCGACAGGTTTATCCAGAATGTTTGTGACAGTCTGCGGCTCGAACAACCCCTCCAGTGTTTGACGGATAGCATCGCGGGTTATCTTTGTGCTTGCCGGCAGCCCGCGAAAGGTTTCTGCAACAGTGGATTTGGGATTCAGTGCTTCGTCGGCATGCTGGAACACCATGGTCATTTTCCTTCCCCAGATGTTCGTTTGCCAGAAGCTTTCCGGTGTTGTATCATTCAGCGCCATGCCGTCAATCTCAAGTCGTAGGTTTCTGCCCCGCAGTAAACCCATAGTCATCTTTACCAGAGATGTTTTTCCGGTGCCACTTGGAGCTTTGAGATAGACCATTGAACCAGGGAACACCTCCAGTGGGGCTTCCACATTTCCCCGGGCCTCTTTGTAAATGCAAAGCCGCTGCCCGAAAATTTCGGCGCCGCTTTCAATGCGAAGGAGGGAAGGCCGAAATTCATCGAAGGCTTCCTTGTTTTGTTGTTTCAACCAGCCGAGGTACGTCGAGGCCTGAAAATCCTTCAACATCAAGCCGTCGCCACTCTTTCGCAACTCTTTGAATGACACATGCTCCATCACATCGCCAAATGAGCCGGCCATTTTGCCGACCATGGAATAATCGTGTGTAATAATCAGGGTGGTGAATGGGCTCTGACGAAAACGTCTGAACAAGAGGGAAAGGAACACATCACGGAAATGGTTATCGAGGCTTCCCGTGGGTTCATCGAAGATGAACATCCCATGACGAAGGCGTCTTTCGCTGTTGAGTAGCATATCAATTTTTTTCAGTGCCATCGCCAGAAATACCCGTTGCTTCTCTCCGCCACTCGGACGATATGGTTTAGGGTACACTTCAAGCAGTTGGGCGATTTCCTCCTGATCATCTGCCGCCCACATCTCTTTCATAATATGAAGGTCGCCCGCTCCTTGCGAGAGATTCCCTTCCCTCATTTGCCTCCCGATGGACAACAGAGGGTTCAGGTGTGTTGATGGCTCCTGAAAGACATAGAATCCGTTTTCGAGGATTTCCCGCGTTTCCGCCCGTTCAAGGTACTGTCCATATGACTCTTCGTTGATGACGATATCGAATTCGTCGGGATCAAGAAGCCCGAACACTGTCCGCGCTATCAGTGATTTTCCAATACCTGACTCGCCAAACAGGAATGTCACGTTGTCCGGAAGAATGGCGAAATCACGGACATCAACAAGCGTACGCCCGTTGCTGGAAACCTTAATGTCAAAACGCCGGTGGTTCATCGGTATCGTTACAGACCGTATCGTTTCACGAGGCCGTTGGAAATCTTGTACACGCAAAGCAAAGTAAATACAATGACTGCAACGATGCTGACACCCTGAAGGTGTTCAAAGAAGAGGGAGGAGAAATTTGTAGTGCCGGAAAACACCGATCCGATTGCAAGTATATCCTGTTTGCTGTCCAGTTTTGCCAACAGGCTTCCGAGCGTCACAGGGAAATTGCTCAAGCTGACATCGGTTGAGAGGCCGACCGAAACGATGAAGTCGATGCTGCATTGGAGGAAGACGGCGGTTCCGAAGAGCGAAATCATCTTGTGGAGCAGGTGGGCCCGGCTGTTCTTCCAGAGTATTTCGCGATTGATGATACGCCCCTCTTTGATACCGCAGCAGAGCATGGCGGGAAAGAAGTCAAGCTTGTTGTAGTAGGCGATACGCTCCCGGACAACCTCAACTACATCGAGAAACACGACCACGCTTGTGGCAAGCGCCATCCAGGCCAACTGGGAAAGATGAGTTCTTAAAACGTCATTCTCGATAAACATCATCAACAGAATATACCCGCCAAGCATGCCGATGATCTGAGGGATAGACCGGACGATGTTCAGAAGAAACGAAGCCGCAAGATAGAACGGCTTGTTACGCCGGGAGAGAAAATGCATCGCCACTCCTGTGCACCAGCCAAGAACAAGCGAAAAGCACACGACAAGAATTGCAGCAAACAGTGTATTCATGCATGCCGCCTGAAGCAGCAGTCGTGCGGGACGGTTGAGGAACATGAAGTCCCACACTCCCAACACCCCAAGCCCGGTGATCCAGAGTACGAGCCAGAGCTTGTCACTCTGTTTGCTCAATCGGAGACTGGCCAGTTGGAATTCGCCGGACATCTACGCCCTGTTTTCGTATTTACGTGACAGGTGATAGAACCGGCTTTCAACAACAATTTCCGTGGCTTTGATGGTGATGAATATCCCGAGGACAATAGCCGCGACGACATCGTATTGCTTGAAGAGTACATTCTGCAACAACTCATAGCCTAACCGACCTTGAATGTTCAGCGCCATTTCGATAATGACCAGCCCCGTGACAAGAAACGAAGCATGCTCTTTAAGCGTGAGGAGGAACTGGTAGCGCGCGTTCGCATACACATGGCTGAAGACGTGAGTGGACAGGTGGTTCCCCGGACGGAAGAGAGACCGGAGAGAAATCCCCTCTCCCCAGCGGTACGAGTTCCCCAATCCCTTGACGATGGCAGTTTCAACATACCCTTTCCGGCTTTCGGCAACAAGCAACGTAAAGAACCGATTGGCATAATTCATCAGCAGACCATTTGAAATAATGGCAAGCACAATCATAAAGACCAATGAATCTGTATTAATACTTGTCCTGATGGAATAGGCGACGACATACGCAGGCGAGAAGAGAAGTACATACGCGATTCCTCTCGCAAACGCCTTTGCAACCAACGCAGGCCAGTGCCGGTATGCAGTGGTTGTCCCGCTACCGGCAAAAAGCTCCGCAAGATATGAGTGCCGGTGCTGCTTCATTTTCACAAAGCGGAATATTGCAATGGATTGCGCGGCATAATAGGTGACGAACATGACAATGAGATAGACAAGCAGGAATTGAGCGTACATTCCACTCAGCCGGAGAAGTTTTGTAGATGACAAACCGGGTTCATCGCCGCCGGTTTTGTAGGCGGCTCTTGTAAATTCCTCCTGCCGGGATCGCACTATCAGGTGAAGAAGCGAATCGTTTTCAGCTGGTGTTTCCGGGCGAAACATTGCCATTGTCTCTTTAAAGAGCGCAACGTGCAATGGGTTACCAAAGTCAAGAGAATCTATGCGGAGATATTGTTCAACAGGCCTGATTCTGTCCGTGTGAAGAGCGGCTTCGTTGCCCCGAACGTACAAGACCAGGATACCAAGGACACCGGAGATGAACAGGATGCCAAGTGTGTGCTCGATGAGGCGCGACTTCATTGCGGCGTGATTTCTATTCTGCCGGGTGCTGAGGACACCTGCACACCTGCACCAAGCACAAGGGTCTCTATTTCATTTGCCAACCTCAATGTGCTTTCCCGGAATGCTTCACCCGTGATTGTTCCTTCGAGAGTGCATACCATGGCCTTGCCTGAGGGCGCAAGTTTCCACTGCGGGGCTTGGCGTGTTTGGCCTGATTGCGAGTTGAAATGTTCAAAGAGGCGGGCAAGGACCTTGTTTGTTTCATCCAGTTTCATCCGGATGTTTCGCGTGACGGTTTCAGGAAGCGGTTCGGTTCCAGTGCGTGGAGGCGAGCTTTTCACAACATCCCAGTCACGCCCTTGTTTTTTTTCTGAAAGATCAATCCAGCCGTACGACGGATTGGAGCTTATGGTGTGGACATACATTGTTTTGTTGTTGCGGAATATTCTGAGGAGTTTCCCGCCCGGGTGCAAGCGCCCGAGGCTGGAGTTGATAGGGGTTATCACGCGGATGGTATCGTAGGAAACGGTTACGCCGGTGTACAATTGGACCCTGCCCAAACCACCGGAGCCCGCAAGATTTCCATCATTGTCTTTCAGCAGATACAACTGTTCCCCCTGCAACTCCACCTGCATATAATGCGTGAAGCCATCCGCGAGAATATCATCGTTTTTGATGATTCTCATTGCCGAATGGGGGCGCATCATTAACCGTTCCCGTTCGCCCGGCTGTTGCTGATACTTATTGTAGAAAACGAGACGCCCTGCATTTTCAACAACAAGGAAATCGGCGCTGTGTGTGGATTTACCCGGAGCCAGCAGAAGAAACGAGAAGACAGCCGGAAGAGAACCGTTGAAACATTTCCACATTATTGTTCTGTTTTCTCCCTCCACTTTTTAACGGTGGAGAGTTGCGACGCCACGCCGTACAGGTCTATGCTTGTATTATCGAACTGTGTGCTGAAATATGCCAACGATGGAAGCGAAAACATCCATGCCCCAAGGCTCATGCGCTGTTCCAGTTCATCAATCCGGCGGGCATACTCCTGTTTGTCCCCAATCTGCCGTGTGGACATGAATCCGTAAATGTACTGGAGTAGTTGATTGATGTCATCCCGTTCCGCCGTATTGCCCGGGTCCAGCCGAAAGAAATTTCTTGCTGCCTGGAAGGAATTCATATTCACCGCCTGATTTCCCGTGCCATCCTGATTCGTGAGAAGGTTAATCTTGAATGTTTCGAGATCGGGCTCCCGCAGAAAGATGTTGTACATGTCAAAAAGAAAATTACTCCGGTAGCCGCTGACAGCAATGAGAAGGGCGTCGTAATCGCCGCGCTTGATGTCATCGTTTGTCACGGCGAGCACCCTGAGCTTTCCGCCTGTTACCTGCGGGTCGTTCAAGATCTCTATCAGTTCGGCATACTCCTCGCGGAACCCGTAGTTCATGCACGCCCTGACCTTGATGGTGTCCGGGAGAATGCTGCCATTCAACGGTGCTTCATCGCGCACGGGTTCGACGATTTTTTCTTCAACGTAGTATGTTGATGATGGAAAAATGCTGTGGTTGATATAGTCGTCGAAGTTATCCCTGTTGCCTTTGTAGTCTGCAACGTGGCGCATCTGGGGGGTATTCACTTTAAAAAAACGATCGACAATCATTTTGTTGTTTATCAGTTTGCGGGCTTCTTTCCGTTGCTCACGATTCAACCGTTCCGTATTAAAGAAGAGGGCAAAGAATGTATTGCTGATATTTGATTTGTAGAAGAATTTGCTTGTATCTCCCAGGATTGAGGAGATACCGCCGAACGGTGTTTCCAGAAGGACATTGATCTTGCCGTTACGTAATTCTGTTGAGTACGTGCTGTTGTCAATAAAAGGGGAGAGCAGGATGGTGCTTATAACAGCGCTTCCATCCGGGTTCCGGTGATAATCGGATACCCCCTCCTTGGGTGGAAGGGAAAGATACGATGCCGTCCCTATACGGTAATTCAATGCATTCATATCGGAGTTAGCAGGCAGAATTTTAAATGAGAGCACTTCCTTGATGTCTGCTTCAGTCCATATTCTATCCCCTCTGAATTGGAATCTGACGATGCCGGATTCATCCGGTCCGTCGAATGCCATTGCCGGCAGGGCCTGTGACACCAGAATATAGTCAGGAGAGAGGCTGCCGAGGCTTTGAATGCGCCGTAAAGTGAAATTCAAATCAGCGCCGGAAAAGAAATGATCGGTGCCTTTGTCAATTGTGAGCTTTTCATCGTTCACCGTTACCGCCCAGCTGTCATGCCACCGTTTTGCCTGTTTCAGCCGGATGGTGACAATGTTCTTTGCATCCACGCCAACAAACTCCCCGAGGCCTTCTTCATACATGACACCACTGGGCCCTGCTGTCAGGTTGAACAGCCCGTCAAATTGCACTTCGTCCAGTTTATCTGAAAGCGATGTGGAGCCCGGGAGATGCGGGTCAATGGCCGGCTTCTGGTGGGCGATATAGGGAATCACGATTCTGCCGGAGAGATCCTTTCCGGTGAAGATGTAGATCAAAACTCCAGCAGCAACCAGTACAATGGTTGCAATAATAGCAACACGTTTCTTCTGCATGAAGGCCCTCGTTAATTCTTCCGTATGATGGGAACCTGAACCATGGCGCTGACATCGAACACCCTGAAGCCCGGATACTTGAAGCGGACTTCAAGAATATTTCTTCCCTCTTTATCCATCTGTAATGGAGTAATAAGCGCCTCGTATTCGTTTTCTGCTGTCGGTGAAGTGATGCGGAAACGCCCTTCATTCTTCAACGGTTTTTTATCAATGGTAATGGATTCGTACCACTGTGCCTGACCTGCCTTCTCTGCGACCTCCCGCGGGAGTTTCAGGTTGACGTCAAACACCGGGAACTGTGCATCTGACGGTACCTGAAGACGTACTCTGAACATGTATTCGTTCGTTCCCTTTTTGTTGGTGGTAACGGGAAGGGCGAAGAGTTTCCTGTATTCCTTGGGCTTGATAATCCACTTCGCCGCCTGTACATCACATTCAGTGATTAACCCTTTCACCTGTTTGTCATTTCCCCGGTAGAATTTTCCGTGCTCCACGATCGCTCTCGCTTTTTCCACTCCGCGATCTCCCGGATTGCGTGTAAATTCTGTGTAGATGCTCTTGATGGAAGTTTCAGGGAACTGGTTGTACTTGATATTCTCAAGATAGCTTTCAATCTGTTTCCTCTTTTGCATCACGTCCGCCTGCCCGCTTGAACTGAATGTCAGCTGATGGACAGGAAGAAAGGAGGAGTCGGCGTAAAGCTGTGCAACGCTGTCAATAGCCATCTGGTGTGTATTAATGAACATGTCGATCCGTTGTTCGGAAGCGGATTTTACGCCGGCAAAGAGATCGGCTTCAAGCCGCTTCACAAGGCCAGTGCGTTGGGCCGGGATTTCGGCATAACCGGAAGTTGGCTTTGCATCATGCAGCTCGCGCAACCGCATTTCCGCAGAGCCCCATGAGCGTGAGGAGATATCATTCGAAACGGCAAGAGTTCCCTGGTACATTGCCAAAAGGTCGTTTGCAGTGTTCGTTGTGCCGGTTATCTCTTTGTTCAGGATTGTTGTGCACAAATAACTTCCGTACTTGTCAACAGCCATAGTCTGGCATTCGGGGAGAGAACGTTTCAGTTCTTCTGCCTTTGTCACCAGATCCGAATAGAATGAAGGAGCAGGCGAACCCGACTGCGCATTGAAGAATGCGCGAAGAGATTCAAGTTTGCCTTTGCTGGCCTGAAGTCCCTTTGCCTCGACATTAAACCGGTTAATGAACCGGACGATGGATACTGTTTGCCCGGGTGTCTGTTGGCCGCAGGCGCGATAGAGCCCGCTGATGTTTTCAAGGGATGGGTCAGGTGTTATTGCTGCGGCATGAGTCTTATTTTTCAGGATTGCATCAAGATAACTGACAATTTCACCCAGACGTGCAGGGAATACACGGTTTACTTTTGCCATGACCCCGTTCGAAAAATTCTCCTTCCGGGAAAGGGCTTCCGTGAAGTAGGGAAGTGCAGCCATGAATTCATCCGTCTTTCCGCGGGTCTCCAGTTCCTTCTGGAAAAGATGCAGTACCGTGCCGTATGTGTCCTGAAATGCCAATTCATCATTGACCTTCGTTCGTAGCGCAACATATTGTTCGTAGGCTGTATCCTTTGACGCTGCAATATCGGCAGGGAAGACGGCTTCGACGCGTTGCAGGTCTTCCTTCATTGCCTTCAATCGGCTGTTTTTTTCATCAAGCTGCGAGAGTTCTTTTGCAATATCGAGGTTGTCAAAATTGAAATTGCCATCAATAGAATTATAGGTCGCGCGGTCAACGATAGTGTTTGCAAGCGTTATCCGGAGTGCCGCGTATGTGTTTTCAAATGTGTATCGCCATTGGGGTACGTAGCGGTAGTTCATTGCAAGAACAAGGTCTTCGCGGACAGCATCAATAACCCAGGCAACGTCCCTTGAGTTGGCGGCATCCATGGAATACACACTGATGCTGTCGTTGGCAGAAGCTTCATCCGGAATGGGTGTCATGGGCCCTTCGCCGTTATTGAACGAGCCGGTAAGGAACGACGAAAGCATGGGCTTGGAGCGGGTCACGAGAACGAGATAGAAGCGCTCCCGTGGCGGTGCAGGAAAACGGATGAAATATTTGTTGCCGTTCGAGAGTTCAAAGTTCTCCTCGCCGTTTTTCAGCTCGATATAACCCCGCTCGAATGGAGAAAGTTCGGGTTCAGGCTGGAGTTCCTTGTACGCTGCGCAGCCTGAAAGAATCAGCAGGAAGGCAGAAAAGAAAAGTATTTTCATGGATTGTACTCCGTATCTCTTGATTGTAGTCCATATGAATATACCAACTTTACGTAACGGTTCAAGTGAGGATTCGATAAATCCGGCTGGAAAGAAAACTTACTGCAGGGGGTTCAGAGGCAGAGACTGAAGAGAATGGCCATGCTTCGTGTTGGTTGCCGGGAGGCTGGCACCCCCCGACAACCGATGAGTGTCAATGTGCTGCACCGGCTCCAGAGAGCTGTTTCACCAACTCTCCAACAACAACTTTTGCATCTCCAAACAACATGAAGGTCCGGTCGGCAAAGTACAATTCGTTATCAATTCCGGCGAATCCCGGGTTTTTGCTGCGTTTAATGGCGTACACCGTTTTTGCTTTGTCAGCATCAATAATCGGCATCCCGTAAATGGGCGTGCTTTTGTCGTACCTCGCTGCCGGATTGACAACATCATTAGCTCCGATCACCAGGGCAACATCACACTGCGGCATATCAGGGTTGATCTCATCCATTTCTACAAGATCGCCATAGGGAATATCCGCTTCTGCAAGCAGGACATTCATATGCCCGGGCATTCTTCCGGCAACCGGGTGAATCGCAAACTTCACACTAATGTTACGTTTTCTCAGAAGGTCATAGAGTTCGCGTATGCGGTGCTGTGCCTGCGCTACGGCCATGCCATAACCCGGGATGATGACCACTGACTCAGCCTGTTCAAGCACCTGTGCTGCTCCTTCAAACGTTTCTTCCTTATAACTCTTTTGTACTCCATCTGTTTTTGCTGCCTGCACCGTTCCGAATGCACCGAACAATACGTTTGTGAATGAACGGTTCATGGCTTTGCACATGATGATGGAGAGGATAAGCCCGCTTGAACCATCCAACGCGCCTGCTGTGATGAGAAGTTTATTGTCGAGGACGAATCCCATTGCCACAGCGGACAGGCCAGCGTATGAGTTCAGTATGGAAATGACGGTAGGCATATCAGCTCCGCCGATGGGAATAATCAACAGCACGCCAAAGGCGAGGGCAAGGACAATGATTGCCGGAAACGCAAATCCCGCCCACGTGCCGGTGGGATCAATCACCAAAAGAATTCCCAATCCCAGGGCGATTGCAAACAGCGCGATATTGCTGACGTTTTGCAACGGGTAAATAACGGGGCGCTGCGGAATCCATTTGAGTTCCTGGAGTTTTCCCGCGGCCATGAGACTGCCGGTAAAGGTGAGGAACCCGAGTATCACCTCGATGACAATTGCCGAGACGCGAAAAGGAGTAAGATGTTCCGGGCCTTCGCTGGACCAGAGATAGAACTTGGCGGTTCCAACCAGTCCCGCTGCAAGGCCGCCGAATGCATGTGAGAGGGCTGTTCGTTGCGGGACTGCGGTGAGGGGAACACGTGAAAGCGGAACGCCAACAACAAAGCCGGCAATGATTGCAACCAGTATCCAGCCATGGTTGACAATCTCGGGTTGAATCCACGTGGCAAGAATGGCGAGCGACATTGCGGTGACACCGGCAATGACACTCTTGCGCGCCGTTTTTGGGCTGTTCATCCAATACAGCGAAAAGATGAACAGCGCCGTCGCCGCTATGTATGCGAACTGAGCAAGATCGTGTATCATGAGTTTGACTCCTTTCGATCCTGCCCGCCTGACCCGCCTGTACCATCATGTCGGTCAGACTTGAACATCTTCAACATTCTGTCAGTA
>CAZWIN010000051.1:7421-12247 GCA_964633855.1 uncultured Chitinophagales bacterium | reverse complement strand
TCCCAAAGCAATTGCAGCAGGTGCGGATACCGTAATGATCGGCGGATTGTTTGCAGGTGTGGATGAAAGCCCCGGGGAGAAAATACTGTACGAGGGGAGAAGCTACAAGCTGTATCGTGGAATGGGTTCGCTGGAGGCGATGAAGAGCGGAAGCCGCGACAGGTATTTTCAGGACGTTGAGGATGATATCCAGAAGCTTGTTCCGGAAGGTATCGAAGGCCGTGTGCCGTACAAAGGCCCGCTCGGTGAAATTGTTTATCAAATGGTCGGCGGGTTGCGTGCCGCCATGGGATATTGCGGGTGTGGTACTATCGCGGAACTGAAAGCAAAGGGGCATTTTGTTCAGATGTCTTCGGCAGGATTGCGGGAAAGCCACCCTCACGATATTGCCATCACCAAAGAAGCCCCCAACTATCACCTCTGATCCTTCAAATGACCAACCGACGGCGTGAACGGTTGCGGCAGGAATTGCGCAACAGAGGATATGATGCGCTCATTGTCACTTCGCTGACCAATATCAGGTATCTCACCGGCTTCTCAGGCTCAAACGCTCTTCTGATTATTCGTCCACGCAGGGACTTCTTTCTCACCGATACGCGCTACACACTTCAGAGCCGGCAGGAATTGCCGGGCTGGAAACGTATCATCACTACTCTCCCGCTTGTTGAAGAGGCTCAGAAGCAGGGGCTGCTGAAGGGTACCCGACACATCGCATTTGAATCAGCCCATACTACCTATGCGGCGTATCGCCAATTAAAGAAGCTCTTCCCCGGTGTTTCACTCGTTCCGACTTCCGACATTATCGAAGACCTGACCATCGCCAAGGAAAAGTATGAGATTGAATCTATTACCGAAGCGGTGAGGATTACAGACCGGGTCTTCAGGGAAGTACTGAAGAGCATACGTCCCGGCGTGCGTGAACTGGAGATCGCCGCCGAGATTTCGTATTTGCAGAAGTCGTACGGCGCCGAGAAGGATGCATTTGAAAGCATTGTTGCCAGTGGCGAGCGGGGTGCACTGCCGCATGCACACCCGACAGACAAGCGTATTAAGAGGGGCGAATTCGTAACGCTGGACTTTGGTTGCACAAGAAACGGATACAACTCCGACCTGACAAGAACAATTGCCGTCGGTAAGGTATCGCAGAAGATGCGAGAGATATATGAGACTGTAAGAGAAGCACAACTGGCGGCGGTTGATGCGGCAAAGAGCAGAATGATGGCTGCCGACCTTGATGCCGTGGCGCGCAATCATATCAAGGCGTGCGGGTACGGTAAATACTTTACTCATTCGCTCGGGCACGGACTCGGTTTGCAGGTGCACGAACGGCCGCGGGTATCTGCGTTGAGTAAAGAGCGATTGCAGGAAGGTTCGGTCATCACGATAGAGCCGGGTGTGTATATTCCCGGAGTTGGCGGGGTGAGAATTGAAGATGATGTGATCCTTACCCGCAACGGATGTACGTTGTTAAATAAGGCTTCGAAAGAATTACTCATCGTCTAACTATGAAGTTGGATGCACAAAGAAAGGATCTCTTTGTGATTGCTTCGTGCCTTGGTGTTTTAGTGGCAAACTATGAGAGGGAATATTGCCACGAAGGCTCACAGACACAAAGGAATCACGAAGTTGGTTGTTCTGACGTTTAAGTTTTTGAGGATGTGATTGGACGAAACACGCAAAGTACTGGTTGTCGCATACTATTTCCCTCCGATGGGGTTGAGCGGGGTGCAGCGGACGGTGAAGTTCGTGAAGTATCTCAGGCAGTTCGGGTGGGAGCCGACGGTGCTGACAGTGGAGCCCGTTGCGTATTATGCGCAGGATGAGACGCTGCTTACCGAGCTTGAAGCGCGGAATATCAGAATTGTGCGAACGACAGGCGCCGGGCCGGGAAAGTATCTTGCAAAAAAGGAAGTAGTCAAACTCCCGACAGAGCGTACACGGAAGTGGCTCAGCCGCATCAGCGATACGTTCTTCATCCCCGATAACAAAATCGGGTGGAAGAACGCCGCCATTGCAAAGGCAATGGAGCTTCACAAGGAAACGCCGTTTGATTTGATATTCTGCACCGCTCCTCCGTTCAGTTCCTTTTTGATAGGGAGGGAAATCAAGGAAAGAATCGGCAAACCGCTCGTGTTTGATTATCGTGACCCGTGGGTGGACAACCCGTTCAAATTCTACCTGACGCCGTTCCATAAGTGGCGGCACATTGTTCTTGAACGTGACGCACTGAGGGCAAGCAGCCATGTGGTCACTACAAACAGGCGTTCAAAGGAGCTGCTTCTCAAGCGGTACAGGTTTCTCTCTTATCACGACGTCGAAATCATTTCGCAGGGCTTCGATCCGGAAGATTTTGCAACCAACCATCAGCCGGAATCCGGACGTGACAGGAAACGGATGCGTATTACATATGCGGGTGTGTTCTGGGAAGACCGCGTGCCTGATTATTTTCTCCAGGCGCTGCACGAGCTTTTCAAGGAGAAGCCGGAATTGTCTTCCCGTATTGAGGCGTTGTTCGTCGGGAACTTCAGAGACGAAAATCTTAAGCTCGTCGAACAGCTTGGTTTGAAAGATGTAGTGACAGTTGCGGGATATGTTCCTCATCAGGAATGTATCCGCTACCTTAAGGATTCCGATCTGTTGTGGATGATTGTCGGCGACGACGTTGGCTCGCCGGGGAAAGCCTATGAATATATCGGCGCAGGCAAGCCGATCCTCGGTTGTGTGCCGGAGGGATTTTTGAAACAGACAATACTCGAGGCAGGAGGAACGGTTGTTCCCCCAAAAGACGTCCCGGCAATAAAGCAGGCAATCGAATCGTACTATAAGCAATTCCAGTCGGGTACGCTCAAAAGTTTGTCTCAGGATGTTATGGAGAAATATAACCGCGTCAACCTGACGGGTTCACTGGTGAAAGTTTTTAATTCTATTTTTGAGCCGTGAAGCAATGAACGTGCTGGTCATCGGATCGGGAGGCAGGGAACACGCGCTTGTCTGGAAACTCAGGCAAAGCGGCAAGGTAACCCGTCTGTATTGCGCTCCAGGTAATCCCGGTATGGAGCCGCTTGCTGAATGCATATCCATCAGTGCAGTTGATGTGCAGAAGCTTTTGAGCTTTGCAAAAGAGAAGGTCGTTGACCTCACGGTTGTGGGGCCGGAACAGCCATTGGCCGAAGGCATTGTTGACCTGTTTCAGGCAAATGGATTGAAGGTGTTTGGCCCGACGAAAGCAGCGGCGCGGCTTGAATGGAGCAAAGCGTGGGCGAAGGATTTTATGCAGCGGCATGATATCCCGACTGCGGCATACAGGGTATTCCACCACGGCGATGTTGAAGCGGCCAGACGGTTTGTTGAATCACTCGTGCCCCCAATTGTTGTCAAAGCAGATGGTCTTGCCGCGGGAAAAGGCGTTTCAATACATGCAACACAAGCCGAAGCGGTGAACGCCATTGTTGAAGTATTGAAGAAGCCGGGGGATGCGGCGGTGATTGAAGAATTCCTTGACGGTGTTGAGGCTTCAGTGTTTGCAGTAACCGATGGAAGAGATTTTGTACTTCTTGCCCCGGCTCAGGACCACAAGAGGGCGCTTGATGACGACAAAGGAAAAAACACAGGCGGCATGGGTGCATACGCGCCCGCCCCGGTTGTAACGCCGGAGATTATGGCTCAGGTTGTTTCCCGGATTCTTGTTCCGGTATTGAATGGCATGCAGCGGGAAGGAAACGCATACAAGGGCTGTCTCTATATTGGCCTGATGTTGACCAAGGCGGGGCCGAAGGTGATTGAATTCAATTGCCGATTCGGCGATCCTGAGACGCAGGTCGTTCTTCCTTTGTATAATGACGATCTTTTCGAGTTGCTGATGGCGTCAGCGGTCGGAAGTATCGCCGGTGTTTCAGTGACAGCGCAATCCAATGCATCGGCCGTGTGTGTCGTACTTGCCTCCGGCGGATATCCGGATGCGTATGCAACAGGAATGGAGATCAATGGGATTGAACGAGCCGAATCGTTGCAGGGAGTCACAGTGTTTCATGCCGGGACAAAACGGGAAGGCGGAAAGCTTCTCACAGCAGGAGGAAGAGTTCTTGGTGTTACTGCACTGGTTCGCAATGGCGTGCTTGAGGAAACCATTGAGAGAGCCTATCAGGCGGCGGAGATGATTTCGTTCGGTGGCATGCAGTATCGAAAAGATATTGCGCGGAAAGCTGTTGCCGGTTATCCGGGTGTTGTGTGAGTACTCCGGCAGGCATCCGGCCATCCGGTTTGCTTCTTACTGTTCTGGTAAGTGCTTTTGCACTGCGTCTTGCTGCGTTTCCGGTATTTCATTCGCACGGATATACCAGCGATGAACGTGAGTATATTTTTCTCGCGAGTAAAGTCGCTGCCGGACAAGAGTTTGTTGACTCAAATGGCGAATACTCCACCCGCTCGCCGCTCTTTCCGATGGCGCTCGGCTTGTTGTTCAGAGTGTTTGGTACGGGGTTGTTGGTTCCTCATCTTCTCGGGTGTGTACTCGGGACTCTGGTTGTGTTTCTCGGGTATTACCTGGCGAAGTTACTGACGAATGATGAGGGGGCCGGCATAATAGCGGCAGTTTTGATGAGTGTGTATCCCGGATTGATAATCTACTCGGGTATATTGCAGACAGAGGCTTTGTACATGGTTTTCTTTCTGCTTGTTCTTGTAATGAGTATTAACATTTTGCAGCAACCGTCATTGCTCAACAGTGCGGTGTTGGGTGTGGCAGCAGGATTTGCCGCATTGACGAGGGCGGTGTTCCTCGGGTTTTTCCCGGTTGCAGTTGTTGCCCTTGGATTGATGGTGAATGA
>CAZWIN010000051.1:0-7411 GCA_964633855.1 uncultured Chitinophagales bacterium | reverse complement strand
TATTCTGTTCGGTATTGTGCTTTCTCCATGGACATTACGAAACCATGCAATACACGGAGAGTTTGTCCCGGTCTCTTCATGGGGAGGAATTTCCCTTCTTACGGGCAACAACCCGTATGCAACGGGAACATGGAGCACAAAGGCGGGATTTGATGAATGGCGTGAACAGGAAGCAAGGCGCCTGGGTTATGGAGAATATCAATCGCTCACAGAGACCCGGCGGAGTGCAATATCAGGGGAAATTGCTATTGGTTATGTGAAAGCGTATCCGGTTGATGCTATGGCACTGGCAGTAAAGAAGCTACATATGATGCTTTTTTATCCAATCAGCAATTCCGATTCTGATACACGGACGCAGGCAGTTGCCGTAGCTGCCGATGCAGTGCTGTATATGTTGGGGATAGTGGGTATCGCCTCCAATTGGAAAAGGAAACGGGAATTTGTCTTGCCGATGATGGCGGTTTTGTTTTTTATTATTATTCAGGTGGTTCTGCATGCCGAGGCCCGGTACAGGCTGCCATTGATGCCTCTGTTCTGTATTCCGGCTGCTATTGGAGTGCAGGCGTTAATACGGAAAGAAGAACGCATCGCGTTGCTGGGGGATAAGACAAAGAAGATGCTCGTAGCATGCGGAGTGACGGTGGTGGTTGCAGTGTATGCTTATACCGGCTGGATGTTTTTACGGGGTTCAATTTAATTATTGGAGATTGCATGAAGATTCTCGTTACCGGCGGCGCCGGGTTTATCGGCTCCCATGTTGTGGATGCGTACATTGAACGCGGACATCAGGTGAGCGTACTTGATGACCTGTCGACAGGCAAGAAGGCAAATATCAATCCGAAAGCGACGTTCCATCAGGCAGATATCCGTGATCCGAAAACTGTCAACGAGATTTTTCAGAACGGAAAGTACGAAGTGCTCAGCCACCATGCGGCGCAAATGGATGTGCGGCGTTCGGTCGCAGACCCGGCATACGATGCATCGGTGAATATTCTCGGTATACTGAATCTCCTTGAAGCCGGCATGAAGTCAGGGTTGCGGCGGGTGATTTTTGCATCAAGCGGGGGAGCCATTTACGGCGAACAGGATTATTTCCCTGCAGACGAAAAACATCCGACCCGGCCAATCTCGCCGTATGGTGTTGCAAAATCGAGCAGTGAGCAATATCTTTTCTACTATAAGGCTGTGTACGGAATTGATTATGTGAACCTGCGTTATGCGAACATCTATGGACCGCGACAGAATCCCGGTGGAGAAGCCGGAGTGATTGCCATCTTTGCAACAAAAATGCTGAAGAACGAGCAGGCAATCATCAATGGCGACGGAAAACAGACGCGCGACTACACGTATGTTGGTGACGTTGTAAAAGCGAATACCCTTGCACTGGATTTTCATGGTTCGGATTCCTTCAATGTTGGAACAGGCGTTGAAACAAATGTCAACCAGCTCTTTAATCATCTTGTGAAACTGACCGGATCGAACATTACCGAACAGCACAAGGAAGGGAAGAAGGGGGAACAATTACGCAGCGTGCTCGACGCATCGAAGACAAAACAACTTCTGGGATGGAAACCTGAGATGGCGCTTGAAGAAGGGCTGCGAAACACGGTCGAGTATTTCAGAAATGAACAGAAGAATGTTGCCTAGCGCCGGGATTGATATCGAAGCCCTCATGAGTGGTGACCGCGTAGCAATTGCGCGGGCGATTTCCGCCGTCGAGAATGAGAGACAGGGATATGAAGCGCTGTTGAACACGGTGTTCATGAAGACCGGCCGCAGTTATCGTATCGGCATTACGGGCCCTCCCGGAGCTGGAAAGAGCACCATCACCAACCGGCTCGCACACTACTACAGGAAGCAGGGTTTGTCAGTGGGGATCATTGCCGTTGACCCTACGAGCCCGTTTACCGGTGGAGCGTTGCTGGGCGACCGCGTTCGTATGACGGACGTCGAGCTTGACGAGGGGGTATTTATCCGAAGCATGGCATCACGCGGCAGCCTTGGAGGTTTAAGCAAGAAGGCTGTTGAAGGGGCGGACATTCTCGATGCAGCAGGCAAGGACATCGTTATCTTTGAAACCGTCGGCGTGGGTCAATCCGAGCTTGATATTGCCGGGGCCGCGGATACAACAATTGTTGTTCTGGTTCCCGAATCCGGCGATTCCATTCAGGCGATGAAGGCTGGTTTGATGGAAATTGCGGATTTTTTTGTGTTGAACAAGGCCGACCGTGCCGGGGCCGACCAGGCAATTATGTCGCTGAAAACAATTCTCCATTTCCGCAAAGCTTCGGATTGGATGCCGGAAGTGCTCAAGGCAATCGCAAGCGAAGGAGTGGGAACAGTAGAGATAGCAGCACAAATTGCAAACCACCGCGCCTATCTTGAATCAGGGAGCAGGCTCAAGGACAAGCGGAAGAAACGGCTGGAGGATCGCGTGCGCGAATTAATTGCAGACAGGCTGAAGATTGATTTCTGGACCCGTGAGCGTGATGGTCTGCTCTCATCAGGAATTGAGAGCGTCATGGGGCTGAAATCAACACCCTACGCCCTTGCAGAAAAGTTGATTGATAATTTTAAAAACCATTAACAGGGGAGCGCCTATGGCCCAGGAAGATACCATGACAGGAACAGGATTTGATTTTGCTCTTAGTGAGAGCCAGAAGGCCGTGCAGCAGCTCGCGCGGGAATTTGCCGAAACAGAAATGCGCCCCGTGGTGATGAAGTATGATGAGTCGCAGGAGTTCCCGCACGAGATCGTTGAAAAGCTGGGAAAACTGGGCTTCATGGGAATGACGTGGCCTGAAGAGCTCGGAGGTGCCGGGCTTTCCGACCTTGACTCGATTGTCATCATTGAAGAGATCGCCAAGGTGGATCCATCCGTGGCGTTGACGGTTGCCTCGCACAACAGCCTCTGCACCGGACACATCATGCTGTTCGCAAATGAAGAGCAGAAGAAAAAGTATGTCCCTGACCTTGCCTCCGGGCGTAAACTCGGTGCATGGGGATTGACGGAGCCCGGATCAGGAAGCGATTCAGGCGGAATGCGGACGCTTGCCACGCGTGACGGCAACAATTGGATTATCAACGGGAGTAAGACATTTATTACGCAGGGGTCTGTCGGTTCGACCTACGTGATTATGGCTGTCACAGATTCTTCGAAAGGAAAGGGAAGCATCTCGGCGTTTATTCTGGAAAAGGGGATGAAGGGCTTCACGATTGGAAAGAAGGAAAACAAGCTCGGGCTTCGTTGCAGCGATACGGCAACGTTGCTGTTCGATAACGTCCACGTGCCGGCTGAGAACCTCATAGGAAATGTAGGAGATGGTTTCAAGCAGGCACTCGCAGTTCTTGATGGTGGTCGCGTTGGTATAGCTGCACTTTCCGTTGGGATTGCCCAGGGAGCGCTCGATGCCAGCCTGAAGTATGCCAAGGAGCGGAAACAGTTTGGGAAAGCCATTGGGGAGTTCCAGGGAATCCAATGGAAGCTCGCCGACATGGCGACTGAGATCAACGCTTCACGGCTTTTGACGCAAAAGGCGGCATGGATGAAATCCAAGGGAATGAACATCAACCTCTCTGCGGCACAGGCGAAGTATTTTGCAAGTGAAGCGGCCGTGAGGGCGACGAACGAAGCCCTGCAAATTCACGGCGGGTACGGCTTCATCAAAGATTTTCCAATCGAGAAACTGTATCGTGACGTAAAGCTCATGACCATTGGAGAAGGAACTTCAGAAGTGCAAAAGATGGTTATTGCACGCAATCTGCTCGGAAAATAGGGAATATCCATGGCGCTTATCGGGTCAGCAGTTCAGAAAAATCAGGCGTTTCAAAAGAACGAAGCCGCTTCCAGTGTGTTGCTGGAGCAGGTTCGGGCCATCGGCGAGAAGATAAAGCTTGGCGGCGGTGCATCTGCAATCGAAAAGCACAGAACAAAAGGAAAGCTGACGGCGCGTGAACGCATTCAAAAGCTGATAGACCCGGGAAGTTACTTTCTTGAGGTCGGATTATTTACGGCGTATGAAATGTATGAAGAATACGGAGGGGCGCCTTCCTCCGGCACTGTCTTCGGCATTGGCAAGGTACATGGACGAGAAGTAGTCATTGTAGCAAACGACGCAACGGTGAAGGCCGGGGCGTGGTTTCCGATTACTGCAAAGAAAAATCTGCGCGCCCAGGAAATCTCCATTGAGAACAGGCTACCGATTGTGTATCTGGTTGATTCGGCAGGGGTCTTTCTTCCGTTACAGAGCGATATTTTCCCTGACAAGGAACACTTCGGACGCATTTTTAGAAACAACGCCGTCATGTCTGCAATGGGAATCACGCAGATTGCCGCCATCATGGGCCCTTGTGTTGCAGGCGGTGCATATCTTCCCATCATGAGTGATGAAGCGCTGATCGTTGATAAAACGGGAAGTGTGTTTCTTGCCGGTTCGCATCTGGTCAAGGCAGCGATTGGCGAGGATATCGGAAACGAAATGCTCGGCGGCGCAATGGTGCACTGTGAAATCAGCGGCGTTACCGACCATAAGATGGCAAATGACGATGAGTGCCTGCTGAAGATTCGCAGCATCATTTCAAAAATCGGACACATGCCCAAAGCCGGGTTTGACCGGGTCCCTTCGGTGGCGCCGAAATTCGACCCGAAAGAAATTCACGGGATCATGCCTGCTGACCGCTCGCGGCCGTTTGATATGTATGAAATCCTTGCACGGATTGTTGACGGGAGCGACATGGATGAATACAAGGCCTCCTACGGCAAGACAGTGATTACGGGATATGCCCGTATTGACGGCTGGGCAGTGGGGATTGTGGCGAATCAGAGGTCCGTGGTGAAGACGAAGAAGGGAGAGATGCAGGTTGGCGGGGTTATCTACAGTGAAAGCGCCGACAAAGCCGCACGCTTCATACTGAATTGCAATCAGAAACGAATCCCGCTCGTTTTCTTCCAGGATGTCACCGGGTTCATGGTGGGAAGCCGTGCCGAACATGGCGGCATCATAAAAGATGGAGCCAAGATGGTGAATGCTGTGGCCAACAGTGTTGTCCCGAAGTTTACCTTTATGGTGGGGAACAGCTATGGCGCCGGGAATTACGCCATGTGTGGAAAAGCATACGACCCCAGGCTTATCTATGCCTGGCCGACTGCACAGATTGCCGTTATGGGTGGCAAGCAGGCGAGTGAAACTCTCCTTGCGATCAAGGTTCAGGCAATGGAAAAAGGTGGTGCGCATATCAGCAAAGAGGATCAGCAGAAACTGCTTGCAGAAATCCAGGCACGGTACGACCGTGAAACAAACCCCTACTTTGCTGCAGCACGTCTCTGGGTGGATGGGATTATTGACCCTTCAGAGACCCGCGCCATTGTCTCGACCGGCATTGCCATGGCGTCGAACAATCCTGACATTCCCAAGTTTAATCCCGGTGTGATTCAGACATGATGCCGGTGTTTGCGCTGTGATGAAACGCTGGCTGTCGGTTGGGGCCGCAGTAGTATTGTTCTATGGATATTCTTCCGGCCAGAGCGGGCAACCGGTATTCCGGCCGGCATCAGATGTTCCTGAGGCGGTCAGTTTCTTCGCACCATTTGTTTTCCCAAAGATTCTGCAGGATGAATATCAACTCCGGCAATACATCAAGGGCGAAGAATTTTCTTTGTTCAGGGCTTCGTACGGCGATGTACATTCTGTTGATGCAATATTTGATGAAGCGTTGAGGCTTTCCTGGGGGAACGTGTATGAGGCGTTGTTTATCTCGCTGCTGGCAACAATGGAGCATCGCCGGGTGGATGTACGTATTCCCGTGATCGGTATTGTCATTCCTTTGCCGCTGACTTCGGAGTTTGAAGATGAGTTCGAGGAGAGAGTGAAATACCTTCCAACGAAACTCTATCCTGATTCGCCACCGACAGATTATGGCGACAAGGATAAACTGCAGCACTTTTTCGGGTCGGCACTGGCGACATATGTGTCCGAGTCCAGTGAAAGTGCGGATGCCTTGGGCGATTTTATAGAATCAAAAGAAAGTAAGTACGTTCCGGGTGAAGTGGTTGATATGAGGGATATCCGGACAAACAGACAAGGACAGGCGTTTGCCTTTGCTTTGTTTTCCAACAAGCAGGTGCGACCCTCAGTGTTTATCCTCCGGGCATGGCAGGGAACGCTCAAGAGCGACGGGGAGAGTGTTGCTGATTCGGTTTCAATTCGCGTGGAGCATCCATGAAGACGGTTCTTGTTGTTGATGATGAAAAGGCGATTCGTGATTCCATCAAGATGACGCTGGAATACGAGAAATTCGATGTCCAATTCGCGGAGGATGGCCCATCTGCCCTGTCGAAAGTCGGCCAATCAAGTTATGACCTGGTGCTGTTGGATATCAAGATGCCGGGTATGGATGGACTGAAGGTACTCCAAACCATCAAGGAAAGCCAACCCGACCTTCCAGTGGTCATGATCTCCGGGCACGGAACGATTGAGACAGCTGTTGATGCGACGAAGAGTGGCGCGTATGATTTCCTCCAAAAGCCTCTCGACCGCGACAAGCTGCTGATTATTGTCCGTAATGCAGTGGAGAAAAAACGGCTTGTCTCCGAGAACAAACAGCTCAAGGAAAAATCCGAGGGCCGCGAGTCCATTCTTGGGACTAGCGCAAAGATCAAAGAAGTAATTGCCTTAATGGAGCGGGTTGCCCCGACTGATGCACGTGTGCTTATTACGGGAGAAAACGGTTCGGGCAAGGAGCTTGTCGCCAGAGGTATTCACAGAAAGAGTAAAAGAAGCGACAAACCGTTGATTGAGGTGAATTGCGCGGCGATCCCCAACGAGCTGATAGAATCCGAACTCTTCGGCCACGAAAAGGGCTCGTTCACCGGCGCAACCAATCAGCGTATCGGAAAGTTCGAGCTGGCCGATGAAGGCACAATTTTCCTTGATGAGATAGGGGATATGAGTCTGAATGCCCAGGCAAAAGTCCTTCGTGTGCTTGAGGAAGGTAAGATTGAAAGGGTAGGCGGGAACAAGCAAACCACTGTAGATGTCAGGGTCATTGCCGCAACGAACAAGAATCTCGCGGAAGCGATCAAGCAGGGGCATTTCCGTGAGGATTTGTACCACCGGCTGAATGTCATTCCGATTCATGTTCCGCCATTGCGTGAGCGACGTGAAGATATTCCATTGCTTGCCTCAGCCTTTGCGGAGGATATTTGCCAGCGTTATGGCACACCCCGGAGGGTATTTACTCCGGATGCGCTCGACAAGTTGAAAGCAATGGATTGGAGCGGCAATGTCCGTGAACTGCGCAACGTGGTTGAGCGGATGGTCATTATGTCGCCTGAAAACACCGTGGATGCAGACCTGGTTGATCGCAATGCCGGAGGTGGTAGGAAGGAGTTTGACGATCTGTTGAGTCTTGG
>CAZWIN010000050.1:0-12354 GCA_964633855.1 uncultured Chitinophagales bacterium | reverse complement strand
AGCTACATGGTCGCTAGCAAACATCACTGGCGGTGTTGTTGCCGGGGACCTCGTTCCGAGCGGGGATGGAAAGAGTGCTGTCTTTACCGGTCATACCGATGGTTCTGCAAAGATTCAGGCAGCATCAGGCGGCTTAACGCCGGTTCCATCAGATGTGATCACGGTATTTACACCTCCGCCGGTAACAAACCTCCTCGTCAATGGAGGGTTTGAATCAGGGACCTCCAACTGGACCTTCCAAACAAACGGAGCGGGTTCCTTTGCTGCAGTGACACCCGGCATTGTAGGCGCAAAGGCGGGACAGATCTCTATCGCGACCCAGGGAACCGCGGTGCAGTTATATCAACCGAATATCACGCTCATTTCCGGGAGTGACTATCAGTTGAGCTTCAAGGCAAAATCAACAACCGGTCATGACGTTCAAGCATCTGTGTTCAAACATGGATCGCCGTTCACCCCGTACGGTTTGACGAATCAGTTCTTTAACCTTACGAATGTCTGGGCTGAGTACACTGCGACCTTTACGGCAGGAGGTTTTGGCGGAACGGTCAACGATGGACGCTTGAGATTCTGGTTGGCACCTTATGATGCCGCCGGCGATGTGTATCAATTCGATGATGTAAAGCTCGAACTGTTGCCTTCGGCTGCAGACGGAGAGGCGCCGCTACCAGCAGTCCAGCTGCCGACAGAATTCTCCGTTTCGCAGAATTTTCCAAATCCATTTAACCCGAGCACCACAATCGTTTACACGCTGCCCGTGGATGCAATGGTAACATTGGACGTATTCGATGTTCTTGGGCAACAAGTTGCACGACTCGTAGACAGAGCTGTGACGGCAGGATATCATGATGCTGTCTTCGATGCATCATCTTTCTCGAGTGGCCTCTATTTCTACCGCTTGACAGCAGCAGGTAATAATAGGGTTCTGTTCACTAGAACAGAAAAGATGTTGCTTACAAAATAAGCTCCCTCTGTGGCAGGGGCTGAAATATGTTCAAGCCCCTGCAGTTTTTTGTCTGTTGTTGAAAATGTCAACAGGTGTGGATGGCGTGTTTGCGGCCACACAACGAGAATGTTCAAACGAGATTCATGTGTCATTGATCATGAGGTAGCGAGATTAACAACGCTGAGATTGCAATTGGAATTTGGATTCGTTAGAATGAGTGCAAGATGCATCGTTCTTCTTGGCTTGCATCTTTGATGTTCCTTTCCCTTGTATTGCATAACAACCGGTTGATTGTTGTTTGAAGTGTTATGCTGTGATTATCCTTTTCACAGCTATGCGGGTTGGGGTTCCAGAGTAATTGTCACAAACTACGATCTGTCGAGTTCACTCTTGATGGATTCCGGCACGATCTACCCGTTCTTCACTTGAATACTAAAACGAGAGAGTCATCATCACCTTGCCATTGCCGTTTGCCGGTGTCTCAACCGTTCGCATTTCCCCTCGCCTACGCTTATCGGGCCGTTATCTTCCCGGAAGAAACATAACACCCTTTTCTATTTCCCAACATCCATCACTATCAGTACGGAGGTACTCGTGAACCAGTTGTCAACTCTTCTGCCGAAGTTGTACACATCAGCGTGCGTCGCAATGTGTGCAACGCTGCTGCTTTCCGGAACAATGCTTGCACAGGACGCCACCCAGCGAGCGCTTTATGATGATGTGCAGAAATTCGAGCAACTCTCCAGCGCAGCGCAGATTCTGTTACGCGCAAAATTTGGCCCGCGGCCGGGTGAGAAGGTTGCAGATTCAGACGGTAATATTGCATCAAGTCCGCACCTCGGCTTTGGCGCTGATGGAAGAATACTCTCGCCCTTGGTGAACAACCTCGTGAACAACGCTGCTGCAGATGCTACTGCACAGGACACGCAGAGTGAGACGACCATCATTCTCGGTAGTGGATCCAATGTCATTGCGGGCTTCAACGACTCTGGATCATTCATTGGAGCAAGCAAGTTTACAGGTTACTCCACATCTACTGATGGAGGCACAACATGGGTTGATGGCGGGACACTCCCCACAAATGCAGGGGGCGATGCCGGTGATCCCGTACTTGCACGTGATGAGGTATCCGGCAGAGTCTATTTTGCAACTCTTCAATTCACCGGCAATGGAATGCAGATGTTCAGATCTGATGATGATGGGGCAACGTGGATGGCACCTGTCCAGTGCGCGCCGGGCGCCACAGGTTTTCAAGACAAAGAGTGGATTGCGGTTGATAATTTCGCTGGCGCTGGCCAAGGAAACGTGTATCATGCCTACCGGGACTTCGGTACTGGCGGAGGTGTTCGATTTACCAGGTCAACAGATGGAGGAGCTACGTTTGGTCCAAGTCCGGGTTTGATGATCAAAGCCGCAGTATTAAATGTTCAAGGAGCATTCGTTGTCGTCGGCGTCGACCATTCCGTCAACGTGTTCTGGTATGACCAGAACTTCACCCCGCGTCAAATCAGGATGAAGAAGTCCACAGATCAGGGAGCCACGTTCGGATCAGAAATAAGCGTTGCAACACTTACCTCCACGGGAACAAACGGTGACCTGACCCTCCCGGCTGGATTTCGATCAAACTCATTCCCGCAGGTTACAGTGAATCCTGCAAACGGTGATTTCTACATCGTGTACAACGACCCAACACTTGCATCGGGCGGTGATCGGGGGAATATTCGCTTCCAGCAATCCACTGATGGTGGGGCAACATGGAGCTCCGCAATTACTCTTAATGACGACGGCGGTACAAAGGCCCAATATATGCCGGCAATTGCCGTGAAGCCGGATGGCAGCGGACTTGCAGTAACGTGGTACGATAACAGGAACGACCCTAACAATAGAAACATCGAGCGTTGGGGCGTAACTGCAAGCATTTCAGGATCAACGGTAACGTTCGGGACCAACTTCCGGATCAGCCCACAATTCGCACCATCCTTTGGTAGTGATCCTGTTGTTAATAGCGTGTACATGGGTGACTACGATATGATGGCTGCTGATAATACCAACTTCCACACATTGTGGGGGGATAACCGCGATCAGAGCATAGCCGTGCCGACGCGCAAGAATTCAAACGTGCGGCACGCACAATTTACCATTGACGGACCCGGTGCGATTCCAACATTTGTTTCCGCTTCGGTTGGCGCGAGTGGTGGCAACGGAAACGGATTGATTGATAAAAATGAATGCAACGATATCTTTATTACTCTTGGGAACGATGGGAACCAATCTGCAACCAGCAAGTCCGGGACCCTTTCTACCAGCACGCCCGGTGTTTCGGTGTTTCAGGCCGTTTCCTCTTACCCGGATATTGCCGCACATGGAACCGGAACGAACACCACGGCATTTCAGATTACCACATCACCCGCGTTTGTATGCGGCACGACAATCAGCCTCTCGCTCTCGGTGGACTACACCGGAGGCTCGGAAGTATTTAACTTCACTCTTCCATCAAATTCCACTGCAGGCGCGTCGAGTCAGTTCGATAACACCACACCTACTCCAATTCCCGATGTGACAACGACGAACATCCCGATTTCTGTTTCGGGTTTCACAGGCGCCGTTGGCAAAGTAACCATCTCACTCTACTTAACGCACACCTTTGATGCTGACCTGGATATGTTCCTGATCGCACCCGATCTCACAAGCGTAGAGCTTTCAACGGACAACGGTAGTAGCGGCGACAACTTCGGCACAGCCTGCGCCACGGGGACCATCTTTGATGATGCCGCCGCAACTCCAATTACGTCTGGTACCGCTCCTTTTGTGGGAACATTCAGGCCCGAGGGGTTACTTTCGTCGTTTAATGGAAAGTCAGGGGCAGCAGTAAACGGCACATGGACACTGCGTATTATTGACGATGCTGGAGGCGATTTCGGAACCTTCCAGTGTGCGTCCCTCCAACTTTTCGAATCGGTATGCCTGGATGGCGGAGGAGGTTGTGAATTGACGGCCGCACCATCGGTTGATTCTCCGATTGCAGGCGGTGCAACCAGCGTGAGCGGTACAAGTACCGAAGCAGACGGAACAGTAATTGACGTTTTTGTGAACTCCGCATCAGTCGGCACGACAACTGTCACCGGTGGCGTTTGGACCAAGTCCGGTCTTGTGACAATGAATAACACCAGTGTATCGGCAAACTCTGGCCCGGTTGTGGGGCTTCTTGTGGGCGATACCGTGAAGGCAACGGCAAAAGCTTTTGACAAACAGTTGAGCGGGTTCTCCAATGAAGTGATCGTAGAGGATATTACTGCTGCACCTGTGGTGACTTCCCCAATCGCAGCCGGCGCAACTTCGGTCTCCGGCACCGGCCCCGAATCCATCATCACGAAAGCCATCGGAGGCGGGAAAGACCTGCCACCGGGAACTTCGATTGAGGTGTTTGTGAACTCAGCCTCGGTAGGAACCACGACCGTAAATCCCGGCGGATCATGGACGAAGTCCGGCCTTGCAGCCCTTGCTGCTGGCGATACTGTGAAGGCTAAAGCTACTGCAGCGGGCAAACTGACAAGTGCATTTTCAAATGCAGTAATAGTCCAGGATGTCACAACAGCCCCGGTCGTCAGTTCACCGATTACTGCGGGAGCAACTTCTGTATCCGGAACCGGGCCCGAGTTCATTGCTCTTCCGGAAGGAAAAGAAAAAGAGAAATTGCTTGGTGGAACAATCATTGAGGTGTTTGTAAACTCGGCAAGTGTCGGAACGACAGGCGTCAACGCGGGCGGCTCATGGACAAAATCCGGATTAGCAGCACTTGCTGCAGGAGACACGGTGAAGGCCAAAGCCACAGCTATCGGCAAACTGACGAGCCCGTTTTCCAATGAAGTCATAGTTCAGGCAGTCGTATTACCTGTGATCTCCATTGATGACGTTACCCAAACCGAACTCAACGGCGGCACATCGGTCTTCAGCTTTACCGTAAGCCTTTCCACACCCGCAGGTCCGGGAGGAGTGACATTTGACATCACTACGGCTGACGGTACCGCACAGGATGATATTCCGGCTTCCGAAGACAATGATTACGTCCAAAAGTCTCTTTTCGCCCAAACGATCACGCAGGGAAACTCCACCTACACATTTGACGTGACGGTCAACGGTGATGCGAATGTTGAGCCAAGCGAAACATTTTTTGTCAATGTCCTAAATGTTGTCAACGCGACTGACGGCGATACTCAAGGGCAGGGAACCATCACCAATGATGATGCTCCCCCCGCGACAAATGTTATTGTGAATCCAAGCTTCGAATCCGGTACCTCACCATGGGTGTTCTATACCAACGGCACAGGAAACCTCGCTATTGTCAGCCCCGGGCCTTCCAGCCCCAATGCGGCGCGGGTTACTATCTCGACCAGCGGAAGCAATATGCAGTTGTATCAGTTTGGTATTACACTCCAACCCAACACACAATACCGTTTGACGTTTAAGGCGCTTTCCAGTATTGGCCACAACCTCGCTGTATCCATCGGAAGGCATGACGCGCCGTACACCAACTACGGCCTCAACAATCAACTGTTCGATATTACGCCGGCATGGCAAACGTTCACGGTGGACTTCACCAGTACGGGTTTCCCGCCACCGACCCCCACCAATGCACGGCTACGCTTTGCCTTCAACGGCTATGCAACTCCGGGCGATCTCTACTTTATTGATGACGTGTCGTTAGAGATACTGGGCAGTCCGCTGACAGCAACAAAGGTACGCGTGGAAACTGCTCCCGATGGCGGTGGATCTGTCGTCCCTGTACAGACCATCCAGAACGGGGAGACAATCACCATGTATGCAATCTCACGCACGGCAACCGATCAGTTTGTTGCCAATGTGCCTGCCACATGGGGCCTTACTTACATCGTCGGAAGCAGTGGCGCTACACTCGTCCCGAGCGGTGACGGAAAAAGCGCGGTCCTCACAGCCGGTGCAGGATATTGTCAGGTCATAGTGTCGGCAACCTCGGGGGCGTTGACGCCTACACCATCGAATGTCATCACAGTCTTTACGCCTCCGCCTCCAACCAACTTGCTCGTGAATGGCGGCTTCGAGTCCGGCACGACGAACTGGACATTCCAGACCAACGGTGCGGGAACATTTTCTGCCGTCTCTCCGGGTACAGTCGGAGCAAAGGCGGGGCAGATTTCCATTACGACACAGGGAACAACGGTACAGTTGTATCAGCAGAACATCACGCTCACTTCGGGCAACAACTACCGCCTGAGCTTCAAGGCGAAGTCCACCACAGGACATGACATCCAGGCATCGGTCTTCAAACACGGAGCGCCGTTCACCCCGTACGGGTTGACGAACCAGTTCTTCAACCTTACGAATGCATGGGCGGATTATTCTGTGGACTTCACGGCAGGTGGTTTTGTAGGTACTGTCAGCGATGCACGCCTGAGGTTGTGGTTTGCACCGTACGACGCCGCCGGAGATATCTATCAGTTTGACGATGTGAAGATCGAGCTCTTGCCGGCACCGCCGGATGCTGAACTGGCGTATGGTACACAGGGAGCGCCGAAGGAGTTTACGCTGAACGGCAACTTCCCAAATCCGTTCAATCCGTCAACAACAATTATCTACACGCTGCCCGTGGATGCCCGGGTAACACTGGAAGTATTCAATGTTCTGGGCCAGCGCGTCGCACAGCTTGTAGATGGTGTTGTGACAGCAGGATATCATGATGCGGTCTTCGATGCATCATCTCTCTCCAGCGGCCTGTATATCTACCGGTTGACGGCGGTTGGTACGGAGGGGATACTCTTCAGCAAAACGGAGAAGATGATACTGGCGAAGTAGATTGAGTACTTTCTCCACAGGCATATAAAGAAAGCATAGTTCAGAAATAATTCGTCACAACTGTAAGGGCTCGGCATGCTGAGCCCTTACTTTTTGCCAGAAAATGCAGGAGACAATCATTTTTCACCCTTGTAATTCTTCTGTGGTTTGTCAATACCAGAAAAGGCTATGAAGGGATGGCAATCGCCGATGGCGGAACCGCCAGCAATGAATGCCTTCGAGTCATGTTCGGAGACAGTGTTGCTGTCGAAGAGAAGCACCGCGAGAAAGAACTGGGAATAATAATGTGCATTGAATACTATGGGGATGGTATGGATTGTAGAGGAGTCAAGACATTTCAACTCCTGAGTGCGTTCAATTTCATTGTTTGCCTCCGAGCACCCTCGCTGGTAGCATCACTAAAGCTCTGAGAAAAGCGAATACCCCTTCAACCGCTATTCCTACGAGGCGGAATGGCAGCGTTAACAGCCACACAACCGGGTAGAGTACCAGCGCCAGCAACGCAAGCGGCCAGCAGAACAAAAGGAGTAATAACCAGAGCAGAAATTTTGCCATTGTCGTATCTCCCGTACAGATGAAGATACGTTATGGCAGTGTATGAGTTTCATACCACGTTCAGACCTAAAAAACGTCATCCCACTTGATAATAAGACACCCCCTCTTGTCTTCATCCCCTCAAAAAAGGGAGAATAATTTGATGTGGGATGACGACGTGTGGTTGTCCATCCTTTATTACTCACTGTAATCCTTGCCTTCCACAACGCATTTCCATACATTGACTTCGCAAACACGTAACGGAAATTCTGTTCATGCATACACTCTCCGCAAAGAACCTCTCATTCAGCTATGACGGCAGGACGCCGACGCTACGAAACGTATCATTTGATGTGGGTTCAGGCGAGTTTCTCTCCATTATAGGCCCGAACGGTTCCGGGAAGAGCACACTGCTCAGGCTCCTCGATAGGATCCTGCTTCCGCAGCAGGGATCCATTACACTCGACGACAACGATATCAACTTTTTCCACCGGCAGGAACTTGCCCGACGGATAGCATTCGTCTCCCAGGAAATCGGCACCCTTTTTCCATTTACAGTCATGGAGATGGTACTGATGGGAAGAGCTCCGCACGCACGCGGGTCTCTTTTCGAGAACGAACAGGACCGGTCAATGGCCGCAGCAATGATGGAGCGTATGGATATCGCCCACTTAGCTGATCATCCGGTGACGGCACTCTCCGGGGGGGAGAAGCAGCGGGTATTCATCGCACGTGCTCTCGCCCAACAACCGGGCATCCTCTTGCTTGATGAACCGAACGCTCACCTTGACATCGCACATCAGATTGAGGTTTTCACCATACTGCGCACATTGATCAGAGAATCGGGGCTGACCGTCATTTCCGTATCACATGATCTGAATCTTGCCGGCGCATTCAGCAACAGAATAGCCATGCTCGTGTGCGGAACACTTGTGGCGATAGGTTCCCCATTGGAAGTGCTGACAGAAGAGCGCATCAAGAGTGTATTCGGCACAGCCGTGATTGTGGACAGCCACCCGGTGGAATCGACCGCCAGGGTTACACTTCTGACATCCTGATAACTTACCCAAGGAAAGACAGCATGGAAATTTTTGAACATATCGAACCGCGCAATCATGAACAGGTGGTGTTCTGTTCCGATAAACAATCAGGCTTGCGCGCGATTATCGCCATCCATAACACAACACTCGGCCCTGCACTCGGCGGAACACGCATGTGGATGTATGCTTCCGACCAGGATGCGCTGATTGATGTTCTCCGGCTCTCCCGCGGCATGACCTACAAAGCCGCTGTCGCCGGTTTGAACCTCGGCGGAGGCAAGGCGGTGATCATTGGTGACCCGAATAAATCCAAAACCGAAGCGATGTTCCGCGCTTTCGGCAGGTTTGTAGAAGGGTTGGCGGGACGCTATATCACTGCCGAGGATGTCGGCACGAATGTGCGGGACATGGAATACGTCCGGATGGAAACAAAATATGTCACTGGCATCGACAAAGCCCTCGGGGGAAGCGGCGACCCGTCGCCCGTTACAGCATTCGGCGTGTACATGGGCATAAAGGCGAGCATGAAAGAGTTGATGGGGAATGACTCGCTGAAGGGAAAGAAGGTGGCGATTCAGGGCGCAGGCCACGTTGCGGAATATGTTCTGCAACACCTCAAGAAAGAAGGCGCAAAGGTTTTCATCAGCGATATTTACCACGACAAAGTGGAACGCGTTGCGCGCGAAGGAGGGGCCCAGATTGTTGACCCCAATGACATCTACGATGTTGACGCCGATATCTTCTGCCCGTGTGCGCTCGGAGCGATCATCAACGATGACACCATCCCGCGTTTCAAATTCAAAATCATTGCCGGCGGCGCCAACAACCAACTTGCCGATGAAGCAAGGCACGGCCAGATGCTGATTGACAAGAACATCATGTACGCGCCGGACTACGCAATCAACGCCGGCGGACTGATCAATGTGTACAACGAGCTGGAAGGATATTCCAAGGAGCGCGCTCTCAAACAGGCAGAAGGCATTTACGACACCATGTTGACCATTTATGCCATAGCGAAACGCGATAAAGTGCCGACGTATGAAGCCTCGAACCGCCTTGCAGAACACCGCATCAATGCTATCGGGCGGATCAAGTCGATTTACGCAGGAAAGTCCGAATTCGTAGGCCGTCTTGGAGAGGATGATTTTGGCAAACGATAGCCGCGTCAGGAGAAGAATCGTCCGGGAAAAAGTGCTGCAGGCGCTCTATGCCCATGAGATTTCCCACGACCCGGCGGAGCAGGTTATCACCTATACTGTACGCGGCCTGGAAGACGACCCGCATGCATTCAAGTTTGCACGCGGCCTTGTCCTTGAAACGATCAAACATGCAGCAGATATTGATGGTATTATCAAAACGAAAGTTGATAACTGGGATTTCAAACGCATCGCCATACTTGACAGGCTGATCCTGCGTATGGCTATCTGCGAGCTCACCTATTTCACGGACATCCCGCCGAAGGTTTCTATGAATGAAGCCATCGAGCTTGCAAAACTCTTCAGCACCGAGCGAAGCGGGCAGTTTGTTAACGGCGTGCTTGACGCTGTTCTTGCCGACATGAAAAATGCCGGCGAAATTCAAAAAAGCGGACGCGGGCTGTATAATGGCGATGGAACACCACGCGCCGAAAAGAGACACCGGAAAAACAAAGCCTGACACATATGCCCTCCCCTTCCGGCGAATCACGCACTCGTTCACGCTGGCAGGTCTTTGTCTGGACCCTCTTCGACTTTGCCAATACCTCTTTTTCCGTCCTTATCGTTGCTGTCGGCTATTCCCTTTACTACAAACAGGTCGTCGTCGGTGGTTCAGGGCGTGGAGACTTTTTCTGGGGCTTTGCTGTGAGCATTTCAATGTTCATCACCGCCCTTATTGCCCCGGTGCTCGGGGCGGCTAGCGATCTCTCCCATCTACGCAAACGGTTTCTCTTCATGTTCACCGCTGCAAGCATTCTCTGCACCGCATTGCTGTACTTCGTCCAGCCCGGAATGGTTGTTGCAGGCGGGATTTTTTTCATTGTGGCAAATGTCGGCTTTGAAGGTGGAATAGTTTTCTACAATGCCTTTCTTCCTCTCCTTTCAAAAAAGGAAACGTACGGCCGCGTCTCGGGATATGGATTTGCCATGGGATACGTCGGGTCTCTTGTTTCGCTGATAATTGCCATGCCTCTGTTTGCAGGGGGATTTGCGCAAGAGAATCTGGGCAATGTCAGGTTGAGCTTCCTCCTGGCGGCGGCAATGTTTGCACTGTTTGCTTCACCGCTTTTCCTTTTTCTCAAAAGCGATTCACGGACATCGCCCGTCTCCGGGTCCGTGATCAGGTCGGGATATCTTCGCGTGTATCAGACTCTCACGCACCTGAAATCATACCGACAGCTTGCACGGTTCCTCCTGGCATTCTTCATTTACAATGACGGAATTCTCACGGTGATTTCCTTTGCCTCCATCTTCGCACAGGAATCACTGCAATTTTCCCTTCAGGAGATACTCATCTTGTTTGCGGTGGTACAGGCATCGGCAATGGCTGGCTCATTGGCTCTCGGTGTTTTGACCGACAAGATCGGCCCCAAAAAAACCATCACAATAACATTATTGTTGTGGATTGGTATCGTCATTGCATCAGTTATCGTCTCTTCAAAAGAAACATTCTACCTTGTTGGAGCATTGGCAGGTGTTTCGATGGGTGGTTCCCAATCCGCCAGCCGTACGTTGATGGCCTTACTGACACCTCCCGACCGGGAAGCGGAATTCTTCGGATTCTATGACGGCCTGTGTGGTAAAGCCTCTGCTGTCATAGGAACGTTTCTCTTCGGGCTTCTCTCCTGGACAACAGGCAGCCAGCGTACCGCGATTATTGCCGTCGGCGTCTTTTTCCTCGTTGGTCTCGTACTTTTGCAAAAGGTCGAGGACCCTTTCATCCGGCGAGCCCGGCCTGTCACCTGAACCGCATACGGCTTTGCTTTCCCGCTTGTTTTGCTTAGATTTGCACCATGCCTGTTATCTTCATTTCTGATGTTCACCTGGGACTTGGCAGCCGCGAGAAAGAACGTGCCAAGGAAAATACATTGCTCGGCTTTCTCAAGGCAAAACTCCCCGAAACAGACGCTCTCTTTATAGTGGGTGATCTGTTCGACTTCTGGTTTGAGTACAAAACCGTCATCCCGAAAGGGTTCCACAGAACTTTGGCGGCGTTACAAGAGTATACTGACCGGGGAATCAAAGTCTATTACCTCGCCGGAAACCATGATTACTGGATGCGGGATTATTTCGCAACAGAGTTGGGATTCGAGGTGCATTACAAGCCCTTTGAAGTTTTGTTGAACGGCAAACGAATTCTACTGCATCACGGAGACGGACTTGCAACAAACGACCATGGGTACCGGATGATCAAGCCGATTCTTCGGAACAGGTTGAACATCTGGCTGTATCGCTGGCTTCATCCGGATATTGGCATCCGGCTTGCACGCGGGTCTTCACGCAGCAGCCGCGAATACACATCCAATAAATCCTCCGACGAGGAAAAGGGATTGAAAGAATTTGCCGCCACGAAAATTGCAGAGGGCGTGGACATCGTGGTAATGGGCCATCAGCATAAACCGTCGCAATTGCAGTTCAACAACGGGACATACGTGAATCTGGGAGACTGGATCTCCCACCATACTTACGCGGAATTGGAGGATGGAAGAATAACACTGAAGACATGGAATGACACAACGGACACAACGATAACGCGGGCATGAAAAAGCAACTGAAAAGAAATTTGATTCTGGTGGGAATATTCCTTGCGTGCGTGGCTGGCTACATGATGTACCTTGTGTCCGGGCTCCCTTCGCTTGAGCGGATCGAGAATCCCAAACCGGAACTGGCCACCAAAGTGTATTCCATTGACGGGGAAGTGATTGACCAGTTCTTTATCAAGAACCGTTCTCACGTAGCCCTTTCGGAGGTCTCACGCACCGTTGTTGACGCACTTATTGCAACTGAGGACAAGGATTTTTATGACCAT